>CAKUNY010000124.1 GCA_934668605.1 uncultured Oscillospiraceae bacterium
GACGCGGGAAAGCGCCTGCATACGGCAAGAAGCCGGAACGATCAGGTCGCGCTCGATTTCCGGCTCTACCTCCGGGACGAAATTTCCGCCGTGCTGAAAAACCTGCTGCAATTGGAAGCGGTTCTCTGTAAAAAGGCGAAGGAGCATCAGAAGACCGTCATGCCCGGCTACACGCATTTGCAGCGGGCGCAGCCGATTACATTTGCGCAGCACCTTCTTGCCTACGCGAGCATGTTCACGCGCGATATTACAAGGCTCGAGGACTGTCAAAAGCGTATGAACGAGTGTCCTCTGGGCTCCGGCGCGCTGGCTGGAACGACGTATCCCATCGACCGCTTCCAGACCGCCTCGGCGCTCGGCTTTGACGCTCCGATGAAAAATTCTCTGGACGGCGTATCGGACCGGGACTACGCGCTGGAGTTTTTGTCGGCCGCGTCCATTCTCATGATGCACTTAAGCCGGTTCAGCGAGGAGATTATCGCCTGGTGCAGCTGGGAGTTTAAATTCGTTGAGCTCGACGACGCGTACGCCACGGGCTCGTCCATCATGCCGCAGAAGAAAAACCCGGATGTGGCGGAGCTCGTCCGGGGCAAGACCGGCAGAGTTTACGGCGACCTTATGAGCCTGCTTACGGTCATGAAGAGCCTGCCGCTCGCTTACAACAAGGACATGCAGGAGGACAAGGAGCCGGTTTTCGATACGCTCGATACGCTCCATCAGTGCATCCCCGTCTTTACCGCGATGGTAGACACGATGACGGTTCTCCCGCAGAACATGCGCGCAGCGGCAAGCCGCGGCTTTTTGAACGCGACGGACTGCGCTGATTACTTGACGAAAAAGGGCATGCCCTTCCGGGACGCTTATAAAATTTCCGGAAAGCTTGTCTATCTTTGCACCGAGAAAAATTGTACGCTTGAGGATCTTTCTCTGACGGAGCTCAAAGCGCTCAGCCCCCTCTTCGCGCCCGACGTCTATGAGGCCATCAGCCTGGACACCTGCGTTTCGCAGCGCAAGAGCTACGGCGGCCCCGCCGTCGAGCAGACCGCCATGCAGATCGCCGCCATCGAAAATTTTATTGCGGCACACACAAAATAAACACAGCCCGCCGGCAGTTTGCCGGCGGGCTTTCATGTGTCAAAAGCATCGCAGAGCTTCGCCCCGCAGGGCAGAAAACGAGCCGGGAGGCAGCGCTGCTTCCCGGCTCGTTTGTGTGTCAATCGGCCGCCTTGAGATACTGGGCGGACATGTAGGCGAACTTGTCGTTGTAGACGATCTGATACCAGCCGTTTTCCGTTTCGCCGCAGACGGCGACGGCGCTGCTTTCGAGCATCGTCATCAGCGCGTTTCCGTTGGTCGACGGCAGCGGGCGGACGTTTACGTCATTCGTCGTGACCATGCACGTCCCAAGCGGGCTGACGGTTCCGGCGTCCTCCGGCCATGCGCTTTCGTCGCTCGTAACCTTCATCACGCCGTTCGAGGCGAGGATGGCTGCGACGGTGCAGGCCTGCTTGGTGGTAAGGCGCGCAGTCTGATCGCCGTTCTGGACGGAGGCAGACCACGTGTCGTCCTTCCACGTGAGCTCGAGCATATAATCCGCGCCGTTGAGGCTCGCTTTATAGGGGTACTCGGATGCGGTTGTGCCGGTCTTGTAGTTTGCGTCGATCAGGATCCTGCTGAGCGTGAGCGCGTCGGCTTCCGGAAGGTCGGCGGGCGTTTCATCGCTCGATGCGTCGGTGCTGCTGAGCTGGACGCGGCTCGAGGGCTCGGGCTCTTCGGGAATGGTGCTCTTGAGCGTGAACCACGAGGACTCGTCATTCTCCTCAAAGCTGAACTCAACTTCGCGGTTTGTTGCCTTATCAGTCAGAATGAAGCCCGTTTCGAGGGTGATCATATTGTAAAGGCCGGAATTGGCGTAGAACTCCTTGAACTGCTCGAGCATCGTCTGCTCGGCGCTCTTTGTGCCGCAGGCATAGGCCGTGTCGACAGAGAGCTTGCTTCCCATGTTGTCGCGCAGATAGCTGTCGGAGATCAGGTGCAGCGGCAGCAGAAGATCGAGCGTTCCGTCCGGCAGCTCGACCTCGCGGTGGTTGCCCATGAAGATATACCACTTGGAGATGTGCGCCGGGTCTTTCTGATACAGGCACCAGCTCTCTAAGCCGGAGCCGGTGTCCCGCGTGAAGAGATAGGCCGAGCCGTAGGCATTGTCGTAGCTTGTGGCCGTGACGTTTTCGTTGTTTTTCGTGATGAGCTTTGCCATTTTGGCGAGCTTCGTCCCTGTTTCAAACTGATACCCGCCGTAGGAGACATAGTCGCCGCTGTTGAGTGTGGCATTGACGGGGAGCGTCAGCTCCGAGCCGGTGGAAAAGGCCTGCGCGGTGATGCCGGTACCCTGATTTTTCTTCGAGCAGCTGGAAATGATGACGATCAGCACAATGGCAAGCACGACCACCGCGCCGAGCAGAACCAGCATTCTCTGCCGCTGGCGTCTTCTTCTTTTCATCGAGATTCCTCCATTCGTACAAGTAAAATGGTCTGTCGGATATACTCCATGCATTTTATAATCTTGAGTATACCACACTTTTTCCCGCTTGGCAAACCGAATCCCGGAAAATTAAGAAATCCAAAGAAAAAACCGTTCGACACGGTTCGAGGATCGCCTTGCGTCTTGCGCGCGGGCACGCAAACTGATATGATAGGGAAAACATACATCTTACTTGTAAAACCGGAGGACGCGCATGCGCTACAAATGTCTGGTGCTCGACCATGACGACACCGTGGTCAACAGCACCGCAACGATTCATTACCCCTGCTTCTGCGAATTTCTCAAGGAGGTTCGCCCGCAGGCAAAGAAGTACACATTAGAAGACTATTTCCGCTGGAACTTTGACCCCGGCATCATTCCCTTTTTCATGGGCGAGGTCGGGCTTTCGGAGGAGGAGATGGACTACGAATACCGCTTCTGGCAAGGCTACGTCAAAACGCGCATTCCGCAGGCGTTTTCCGGCATGCGGGAGATCCTCGCGCGGCATAAGCAGCTTGGAGGCCTCATTGCCGTCGTGTCCCACTCGGTGAAGGATACCATCGAGCGGGACTACCGGGAAAACCGGCTTCCGGAGCCAGACGCCATCTTCGGCTGGGAGCTTCCGCCCGAGAAGCGAAAGCCCGAGCCCTGGGCGCTGTATCAGATCATGGAGCAGTTTTCGCTTCAAAAATCCGATCTTCTGATGCTCGACGATCTCAAGCCGGGCTACGACATGGCGCGCGCGGCGGGCGTGGATTTCGCGGCGGCGGGCTGGGCGTATGACGTGCCGGAGATCGAGGGCTTCATGCGCAAAAATTGCGACTTCTACTTTAAGACCGTTCAGGACTTCGGACGCTTTTTGGAGGAGGACTGAGCATGCGCGAAATTGACCTGCAAGCCTGGCCGCGCCGGGAGGTATATGAGCTGTTTTCCGGCTGCGACTGGCCGTTTTATGAAGTTTCCTTCCCGCTGGACGTGACGAAGCTTCGCGCGTACACGAAAAAAGAGGGGCTGTCGTTTTACTATACGCTCGCGTGGCTTCTGACGAAGGGCATGCAGCAGCAGGAGGCATTTTGCATCCGCATCCGGGAAGGAAGGCTCTTCGTCATGGACGAGCTCATCCCGAGCTGTACCGATATGCGCCCCGGCGCGGAGGTCTTCCGGTTTATCACGCTTCCGACAGGCGAAAGCCCCGCCGATTTCTGCCGCCGCGCAAGAGAACTCTTGGGGGCGCAGACCGGCCTTTTCGATGAGGCGCTCGAGGCGCGCGACGATCTTGTCTATTTTTCATGCCTGCCGTGGCTGCCGGTTTTGTCGCTCACTAACGAGCGCCGCGTCGACCCGGACGACTGCATCCCCCGCGTGGGCTGGGGAAAATATCAGGAGCAAAATGGCCGCCTTATGCTTCCCATCTGCCTTGAGATCAACCACCGCACGGTCGACGGGCTTCATATCGGAAGGCTCTATGATGCCGTGCAGCGCAGGATCGACGCGCTGTAAGCGTGCGGCGCGCCCGTTTGCGGCGCTCCTTCTGCGGCTTTTTTGACAGTCTAAAAATGCGTCCCGGATTTCCGGGGCGCAATTTTTTGCGCATGCCTCTTGACAAATGGACGCGTTGTGCTATTATAAACATGTGCTTAGAAAATAAACTTTTGTCCGGTGGTGAAACAATGACAGAACGTGAAACTGAAATATTCCGTATCATCCAGCAGAACCCCGCCATCTCGCAGAACGAGCTGGCCGCGAAGCTGAATCTCGCCCGGAGCTCGGTAGCCGTCCACATCGCAAATTTGCAGAAGAAGGGCTACATTCTCGGCAAGGGCTACATTGTAAATGAAAGCGCGTACGTGCTCGGCGTCGGCGCGGCGAACGTGGACATCCACGGCCGGTCGAAAAAGTCCATCGTCATGCACGACTCGAACCCCGGCCACATGAACACCTCGGCCGGCGGCGTGACCAGAAACGTCTGCGAGAACCTTTCGCGCCTCGGCGTGAATGTCAAGCTCATTTCCGCTGTCGGAACGGACGTGTACGCCGACCAGATCCGCCGCGAGTGCCAGTCGGCGGGCATTGATATTTCGAATTTCTATGTCGCAGACGGACAGGCGTCGTCGACCTACATGTCCATGATCGACGCGGACGGCGATATGTTCGTGGCGCTGTCTGACATGACGGTTTTGCAGGGGCTTCCTCTGAGCTTTCTCAGCGGCAAGCAGAGCCTCATTCGCGGCGCGCGGCTCGTCACGTGCGACCCCAGTCTTTCGGAAGAGGCGATCTGCCGCCTGCTTGACATTTGCGAGGGCGGCCCCGACGTGTACGCAGACCCGGTATCTACCGCGTACGCAAGAAAGCTCGCTCCGTATGTCGGGCGGCTTCACACCGTCAAGCCCAACCGGATGGAGCTTGAGATTCTGGCCGGGCAGGAGATCAAGGACGAATTGAGCCTTTATAACGCGTGCGAGGCGGTTCTGAATAAGGGACTGCACCGCATCTTTGTCAGCCTCGGCACCGAAGGGTGCCTGTACATGGATCAGGAAGGCCACATGCTCCGCCGTAAGCTGAAGCCGTGTGATCACATGGTCAACGCCACCGGCGCGGGCGACGCATTTACCGCCGCCATGATCTATGCCACGCTTGAGGACATGCCCATTGAGTCCGTCATGGACTATGCGATGGCCGCCGGCATTGCTGCCATCGGCCACGAGAGAACCATCAACCCCCAGATGAGCATTTCGCTTCTGGAATCTATTTTGAAGGAGTACAAACAATGAATCTGCATGAATATCTGTCCGTCGCACCCGAAATCGCCGAAGCTATTGCGCAGGGCAAGCCCGTTGTCGCGCTGGAATCCACCATTCTGAGCCACGGCATGCCGTATCCGGAGAACGTGGAATTTGCCCACAAGGTCGAAAAAATCGTCCGCGAAGAGGGCGCAATCCCCGCAACGACCGCCATCATCGGCGGCAAGCTGAAGGTCGGCCTCAATGACGAAGAGCTTCTTACCATGTGCAAGGCCGAAAACGTCGGCAAGGTCAGCCGCCGCGACGTGGCTGTGTACCTGGCAACCGGCCAGACCGGCGCAACGACTGTTGCAACGACGATGATCATCGCAAGCCTCGCCGGCATCCGCTTCTTTGCAACCGGCGGCATCGGCGGCGTACACAGAGGCGCTGAAAAGACGATGGACATTTCCGCCGACCTTCAGGAGCTTGCCAACACCCCTGTCTGCGTCGTCTGCGCGGGCGCAAAGAGCATTCTTGACCTCGGCCTGACGCTCGAGTACCTCGAGACTTACGGCGTGCCCGTTCTCGGCCTTCGCACCGACGAGCTGCCCGCGTTCTACTGCCGCACCTCCGGCTACAAGCTGGACTACAACTGCCAGGACGAAGAAACCGTCGCCAAGATCATGAAGACCAAGTGGGACGTGGGTCTCAAGGGCGGCGCCGTTGTCGGCAACCCCATCCCCGAGCAGTACGCGATGGATCCCGATTACATGAACAAGATCATCGATCAGGCCGTCGCACAGGCCAACGCCGAGCACATCCACGGCAAGGCCATCACCCCCTATCTGCTTGCCCACATCAAGGACATGACCGGCGGCAGCTCGTTCGCGGCAAACCTCGAGCTGGCCTATAACAACGCCCGCGCCTGCTCCAAGATCGCCTGCGCCTACGCAAAGCTGTAA
>CAKUNY010000125.1 GCA_934668605.1 uncultured Oscillospiraceae bacterium
CATGAGGTCTTCCCAGTGGCTGCACATTTTTTCGTACCGCTCGACCTTCGCCTCGACCTGCCGCGCCTGCTTCATGATTCTCTGCGAAACCTCGGCGTTATCCCAGAAGCCGGGGGACTCGATCTGCGCATGCAGCCGCTCAATGTCTTCCTTGCAGCGCTCGATGCCGAGCGAAGCGGCCAGCTCGTCGAGCTTCGGCTTGAGTCCGTTCAGCTTGACCTTATACTCATCAAATTCAATCATCATAGTTCTTCAATCCCAATATAGTAAGTATTCGTCGTAAATCCTGAGGTATTATACCCTAAAATACAGAACATGTAAAGAGGGAAAGAAGCCTGTTTGTGCTCCTTTCCCTCGATTTTACCGGTCAGCGCTCGCTGGCGCGCCATTCGCAGTCCGCGAAAATCAGATCGTCCACGTCGCCCTGCGGCGCGGGCACAAAATTGGCCTTCTCCATTGCCGTTCCCTCCAACCATAAAAGCATTACCTTTTATCTTATGCATGGGGAGGGAAAATATGACGGGAAGTTAATCGCAGAAGACAGACTGCTGCATCCGCTTGCAGGCCTCGATCACGAGCGCGTGCGGAAGCGCCAAGTTCAGGCGGATATGGTGCGCGCCGTGGAAGGGTCTTCCGTCCTGCCAGCCGACGCCCGCGTCCCAGCCGCGCTTTAAAATCGTGTCCATCGAGACATTGTGCGCCGCGCAGTATTCGGTACAGTCGACAAAGAGCATATACGTGCCCTGTGGCTTCGAGCACGTCACGCCGGGAAGCTCATTTTGCAGGAAATCGCAGACATAGTCGATGTTCGATTGCAGCACCTCGCGCAGTTCAGTCAGCCACTGGAGGCCTTCGCCAGAATACGCGCCGACGAGCGCGTGCATGGAAAGGACGTTCATCTCATCGTAGTGGGACAGGGAGGACTCTTTATCCACCCGGTCGCGAAGCAGCTTGTTATAGATCACGTGGTAGCTTCCGACGAGTCCTGCGAGGTTGAAGGTCTTGGACGGCGCATAAAGCGCGATGGTGCGCAGTTTCGCGTCGTCACTAATGGACTGCGTGGGGATGTGCTGATAGCCGGGAAGTGTTAAATCTGACCAGATCTCGTCGCTTACGACCATCACATCGTGCTTGCCGAAGAGCTCCATAGCCTGCTCGAGCTCCCAGCGCTCCCAGACTCTGCCGCAGGGGTTGTGCGGCGAGCAGACGATCGTGGCGTGGATTTTGTGCCGGACGATCTTTTCTTCCATGTCGGCGTAGTCCATGCGCCAGATGCCTCGCTCGTCTTTTTGAAGCTCGCTGTGGATGATATGGTAGCCGTTATTCTCCAGGCTGCTCGTGAAGCCGACGTAGGTCGGGCTCAGGACGAGGACATTGTCTCCCTTGGAGCAGTAGACGTTCAAGGCCGACACAACGCCGCCCAGCACGCCGTTTTCATAGCCGATGTGCTCCGGAAGAAGCCCTTCGACACCGTTCTGCGTCCGCTGCCAGTCGATGATGGCCCTGTAATACGCCTCCGACGGACGGAAATAGCCGAACAGGGGGTGCTGAATTCTTTCAGCGATGGCCTGCGGAATCGTCGGGACAGTCGCAAAGTTCATGTCCGCGACCCACATGGGAAGAAACGACACACCGTCTTTTGGTGCGTCCGGGGAAAAGCCGGGCATGGAGCCGACGCCGTCAACGGCCAGTGCGTCCTTTCCGTGCCGGTCATAAATGGTTGTAAAATCGTAATGCATGATATGCCTCATTTCTGTTTGTTCGCCGGAAAACGGCAGATTGCGAACCTATTATAATACGCCGCTTCGCGCACTGCAAGCGCAATTTTGTCCGCCGCACAAAAACGTCCATGCGATTGATTTGCGCTGCTGCGTCTCGATGGACGCGTAGGGGACGATGCCCACATCGCCCCGGCAGAATGCGGTGTTTTTGCGGGAATCTCCGGCGAATTCGTACTGCCCAATGGGTCGATGTGGGCATCGACCCCTACGCACCGTTTGAGAATGCAGACAAAACGCCCGCGGCAAAGCCGCGGGCGTTCGAAAGGCTGACGATTAAAGCAATCCCTGAATGAGGATGATCAGAATCAGAATCGGGAGGATCCACTGGAAGTAGATCTTGAGCTTGGGGGAGAACTTGAGTCCCTGACCCTCGTTGGCCTCGGCCAGATACTTATCAAAGCCCCAGCCCCACTTCGTGATGCAGAACAGAAGATAGATCAGCGAGCCGATCGGCAGCAGCAGATTCGAGACGATGAAGTCCTCGCTGTCCAGAATGTCGCGCGCGCCGATGATGTGGACGTTCGACCAGATGTTGTAGCCGAACACGCACGGCAGGCTCAGAATGAGAAGCGCAACGCCGCCGATAAATGTCGCCTTTTTCCGGCTCCAGCCGAACGTGTCCATGCAGATGGCGAGAATGTTCTCAAAGACGGCAAGCACCGTCGAGAAGCTCGCGAAGATCATGAACAGGAAGAACAGCGCGCCCCAGACACGGCCGCCGGCCATGTTGACAAAGACGTTCGGAAGCGTCTGGAAGATGAGCGACGGCCCCTGATTGGCCTCAATGCCGAACGAGAAGCAGGCGGGGAAGATGATCGTGCCCGCCATGAGGGCGACGAAGGTGTCGAGCGCGCAGATGCGCACGGCCTCGCCGGGAAGAGTGTGGGATTTTGCGGTGTAGCTGCCGAAGATCTCCATCGCCGCAATGCCGAGGCTGAGCGTAAAGAAGGCCTGATTCATGGCACCGGTGATGATCGTGCCGAGGCCATACTGCTCAATGCTCTTGGAAGACGGCAGCAGATAGAACTTCATGCCCTCTGCCGCGCCGGAGAGCGTCAGGCTGTGGACAGCAAGAATGAGGATCAGAGCCAGAAGCGCCAGCATCATGACCTTCGACACGCGCTCAAGGCCGTTTTGCAGACCGAAGCTGCAAACCAGGAAGCCCGCAATGACGACGACCTCCGTCCAGAACGCCATTTTGCCGGGCTGGGAGAGCATGGCTCCGAATACGCCGCTGGCTTCTTCGGTGCTCATGCCGGCGTGGAACGTGCCGATGAGGAATTTTCCAAAGTAGCTGACCATCCAGCCGGTGACGGTGGTGTAGTACATCATCAGCATCACGCAGCCAAGCAGACAGAACCAGCCGTGGATGTGCCACTTTGAGCCCTTGGGCTCTAAGGCCTCGTAGGCAAGAATCGCGCTCTTTTTGCTCGCGCGGCCGACCGCCAACTCCATCGTCATGACTGGAACGCCCATGACGAGCAGACAGATGAGGTAAATTAAAACGAACAGACCGCCGCCATATTGACCGGCGACGTACGGAAAGCGCCAGACGTTGCCGATGCCGATGGCGCAGCCTGCGCTGACGAGCAGGAATCCCAGCCGGGAACGAAATGATTCTCGCTGCATAATAAGTACCTGTCTTTCTCTCTTTTTCTCACGCAAAGCTGCGCTGATGCAAGGTTGCACTTTTTTATTTTAACGCATTACTGCAAAATTTGCAAGGGCAAATCTGATCTTAATGGAAATTAACAGGGAATGCACGCGAGACGGGCAAAAAATTGACCCGCCGCAGGATAGAATCCTGCGGCGGGTGCTGCGGAAAGGGATAGGGGATTGGTTTAGTTATAGAGGTAGCCGTACTTGGCGCGAATGGTGAGGATCAGGTTTTCGATCTCCTTCGGCAGCTCATTGGGCTGGGACAGATCGTATTCCTTGACCTCCGCCATGCGGACAAGAACCTTGTCGCCGCCGAGGAAGAGAACGCCCGCGTTGTGGCTGTCTTCCATGTCTTCCTTCGTCTGGAAGAGCGTGAACTTGTCGCGGCAGGGCTCGGATGCGTACGGGCAGAACTGCGTGCAGTTGCCGCACTCGTTGCACATTTTGTCGATGTGCAGGATCTGATGGCGGCCATCGGAGAGCTTGATCACGACGTTCGCGCGGTTCGGGCAGGAATCGGCGCAGTTTTCGCAGACGGTGTTGCAGTCCAGGCAGCGGGAGCCCTCGCAGCAGGCGTCCTTCGCCATCTTCAAAATGCCCTTCTTGGCAATGGCCTGTGCCTTCGACGGATAAGCGGTTTCGGGGATCTCATAGGTGTGCGCTTCGCCGATGACAGCTTCGGCAAACGCAGCTGCGTCGGCAATGCCTTCGACCACGGTCGCGGGGCCTCTGTGTGCGTCGCCTGCGCACCAGACGTTCTCAACGTTCGTCTTAAAGGCGGGGCCTTTGCGCTCCATCTCAATGCCGTTATCCGCCATGAGTTTGGCGTCGACCTTCTCGCCGACAGCGGAAATCACGAGGTCGCACGGAATCTCGAAGAACTCGCCGGTAGCGACGGGGGAACGCCTGCCGGAAGCGTCGGGCTCGCCGAGCTTCATCTTCTCGAGGCGGAGCTTGCCGTTTTCTTGCGCGACAGGCGCGGCCAGCTCGACCATTGCGACGCCCTCGTCGATCGCGAGCTTGAGCTCATGCTCGTCGGCGGGCATTTCCTTCTTGGTGCGGCGGTAGACGATCGTAGACGAAGCTGCGCCCATGCGCTTGGCGACTCTGGCAGCGTCCATCGCGGTGTTGCCCGCGCCGACGACGACCACGTGACCTTCCAGGCACGGCTTGACCTGCGTCTTCATTTCCTTCATCCAGCCGATGACGCCCTTGACGTTGCCGGGGATGTCGAGCTTGCCTGCCTGCCAGGCGCCGGTCGCGATCAGAATGTGCGTGTAGCCGAGCTTCTTGAGCTCTTCCACAGACGGAGCCGGAGCGCCGCACTTGACCTCGACACCGTAACGCTCCATGAGCGCGACGTCCTTATCGATGGCTTCATCGGAGATACGGAACGCGGGAATGACGTAGCGCGGCACGCCGCCGAGCTTTTCTTCGCGCTCAAAGATCGTCGTCTCGATACCGGCGCGACCCAGGAAATACGCAGCGGCAATACCCGTCGGGCCGCCGCCGATGATCGCGGCCTTCTTGCCTGCAACCTTCGCGGGAAGCTTGATGTCTGCCATCAGCGCGCCGTAGCCCTTCGTGGCCGCAACGAGCTTGGTATCGCGGATCTGGACGGACTCTTCATAGAAGTTGCGGGAGCACTTGTTCTGGCAGCGGTGGGCGCAGATGGTGCCGGTGATGAACGGAAGCGCGTTCTTTTCGGTGATGAGCTTGAGCGCGGGGCCATACAAGCCCTTGCGGCAGAGCTCAATGTATTCGGGGATATCCTGATGGATCGGGCAGCCGCCCTTGCAGGGTGCGGTGAAGCAGTCGATCCAGGGTACCTTTTCTTCGGACTTTCTCGAAGCAACGGGCTTGATGGGCTTGAGATGATGCACGTCCGCGCGGCTGGCAGTCGCCATGTCGCTGATGGCGCTCGAGTCCGTGCCGCAGAAGGCCTTGTAGGAGAGCTTTTCGGTCTTCTCGACCATCTGATGCAGGCGGTTATATCCGCCGGGCTTGAGAATGGTGGTGGCGACGGTGATCGGCCAGATACCGGCAGCGAACAGTTTGTCGCAGTTGAAGAATTCCGCGCCGCCCGCAAAAGAGATGCGCATCTTGCTGCCGAACTGCCGGCTGATACGATTGCACATTTCGATCGTCAGCGGGAACAGGCTCCGGCCGGACATGTACATTTCGGTGCCGGGCAGCTCGTTTCTGGTCGTGTCGACGGGGAAGGTGTTGGAGAGCTTGAGACCGAATTCCAGACCCTTGGAGTCAGCCAGCGCCTGCAGGCGCTCGAACATCGGAACCGCATCGCTCCACTGGAGGTCTTCATTGAAGTGGTGCTCGTCGAAGACGATGTAGCCGTAGCCCATCGAGTCGAGGATCGTACGCGCGGTCTTGTAGCCGAGAATGGTGGGGTTGCACTTGACGAAGGTATGCAGGTGCTTTTCCGTCAGCAGATAAGACGCGATACGCTCGATCTCCTGCGGCGGACATCCGTGAAGGGTCGAAACCGTGACGCTGCGGGAGACTCTCGGAGAGATGGAGGCGATGTAGTCCTTTTCTGCCGGGAAGAGCTCGGTGAGAACGGCGAGGCACTCTTTGAACTGCTTCGTCTCGGAAGCGTCCATCATATTATCAATGTAGGTGTTGACCTTCTCGCCCTTGA
>CAKUNY010000126.1 GCA_934668605.1 uncultured Oscillospiraceae bacterium
ATCAGCTGGTCACGGCGGGCTTCACTTACATTCGGTTTCAAAATTACGATCATGGTCTTGCACCTCCAAAAAAATAAGGGCGGCACAGGGAATCTGTGCCGCCCGAAAAACCTTGGTTTTCTCGTTTTTGCGCATCACAAATTGCCCTTACTATTGCAAATAGTAAAGTAAAAGTAATATGCGCCAAAAACGAACTGAGCCATGTGAGGTTCTCCTTATCTAAGATGGGCTTATTCTAGCGCTGCAATGTATAAAAGTCAATGACAAAATGTTACAAACAGAAGAAAATTGCGAAAATTGCTTGACAAAGCTGTCTATTCATAATAGACTATGTTTGTCCATAGATAATAGACAGGAGGGATTCACATGCCCGATGGAAAGCTTGGCGCGGTCGAGGCACGATTTGCGGACCTCGTGTGGGAAAACGCGCCCATCGCGTCGAGAGAGCTGGCGCGGCTCTGCGAACAGGAGCTCGGCTGGAAACGCACGACAACCTATAATGTATTGCGCAAGCTCTGCGACCGGGGATTATTTTTCAATGACGGCGGAATCGTCAAGGCGAAACTTTCCCGCGAGAGCTTTTACTGCGCGCAGGGGGAGACGTTGGTCGACGAGGCGTTCGGGGGCTCGCTTCCGGCGTTTTTCGCGGCGTTTACAAAGCGGCGCGCCTTGAGCCGGGCGGAAATTCAGGAAATTCAGCGCATGATTGACGTGGCGGAGGAATAGCATGGGAGACTTCTTTTTGGGAATCATCGATCATCTGGACGTGGTGTTTTCAGGGTTCCTGAACCGCGCGCTGGCGGCGACGCTGGTGCTTCTGGCGGCGTGCCTGTATCGCGTGCTGCTTCCGAAGGCGCCCAAGTGGTCGCGGTGTCTTTTGTGGGGGCTGGCCGGGCTCCGGCTGGCGCTGCCGGTATCCATTCAGAGTGTGTGGAGTTTAGTCCCGAGCGAGACGGTTCTCGACTACGAGACGGCGCAGTACGCGGCAAAGCCCGAGATCACAAGCGGCATTGCCGCCGTCAACCGTGCGGTGAATCCGGCGTTCGGCGAGCGCTTTGCGGCCAATCCGGCTGGAAGCGTCAACCCCTTACAGGTCTGGATGCACATCGCGGGGGTGATCTGGGCGGCCGGCGTGCTGGTGCTGCTGGTGATGGCTTTGTTGAGTTTTTTAAAGGTTCGCCGCCGGGTCGGCGCGTCCATCGAGTGTTCGCCCGGCGTCAGGCTCTGCGACGGGATTGACACGCCGTTTCTGCTGGGGCTTGTCCGGCCGACGATTTATCTTCCGTCCGGGCTTTCGGAGGAGGAGCAGAAATACGTGCTGGCGCACGAAATTGCGCACAAAACACATGGCGACTGCCTCTGGAAGCTCCTTGGGTACGGGCTTCTGTGCGTCTACTGGTTCAATCCGCTCGTCTGGCTGGGGTATAGCCTGTTTTGCAGAGATTTGGAGCTTGCGTGCGACGAGCGGGTCGTGAGGAGCTACAGCTTGTCGGAGAAAAAATGCTATGCGGGCGTGCTTCTTGCTTGCAGCCTCCCGCGCGGCGCGATCTCAGCCTGCCCGCTGGCCTTCGGAGAGGTCGGGATCAAGGAGCGCGTGAAGCGGGTGCTCGACAAAAAGCCCGCGAAGGTGCTCATCGCGCTGGCGCTTGCGATTTGCCTTGCAATCGGTGTTTGCTTCCTGACAGCGAAGAAGACGCAGAACTATGGCCTATCCGACGGTACGTATGTCATGGACGAAGCGGATGCGGTTCAGATTCTGCCGTCGCGGGTGACCTTCCGGATGTCTGGCAGCCGTCAAGAATTTGTATTTATGCTAAGCCCGCTTTCCTCTTATTATATGGCGGGGGAGTATACAATAAATGACGGCGTTGTAACCTGCTCCAACGGGCTGTATACGCTTGTCTTCAAAATCAAGGACAACGGCACCATTGTTCTGCAAATACCGAATCAGGACGGGCTTCACATGAGTGGGCTCTTTATTCCCAATGGCACGGAATTTCACTATGAAGAGCCCAGCCGCGGAGCGCTCACCTTCCATGCCGAGCCCGCAAGTCCTAATGCCATGCGCGCGGATTTTGACCTTGATTTTGGAGAAGCGCTGGATTATGGCGAGGTCTGGGCAGAATGCTGGCAGGACGGCGTGTGTACAAAATCCGAGCCTTTGGCGCTGAATCGGGAGGATGGACAGCTGCATCTCTCGTTTCAGGTTCAAAACGGCGACGGAGAGAATGCGCCCACCGTGCAGGTTTCGATGCAGGGCGGAACTTCTGATGCTGTTCTGACAAAATTTGAGCTGCCCGATACGATGACAGGCTATCTGTTCAAGTCCTATGACGACGGGCAGGAGCTTTACCCATGGGACGGGGATACGTATGTGCTGGCGGCGCTTGCGCCGGACCTCGGAGACGGCGTGCGGCAAGTCGATTGCATCGATCTGAGCATGGAGCCCGCGCTCTATGAGCAGGCCGCGTGTATGGTGCTCGTCAAAGCGGCATTCGGTTCGGATGAATTCCCACATGGATAAGAAGCGGAAGGGCTGCGCTTTACAAAGTGCGCAAAACTTTGATTTTTTTGTAGGGGTTGATGCTTGCGCGATGCTCCTTCTTCTGCGTAGGGGTCGATGCCCACATCGACCCAAGGGAAGTTGCGAATTCGCTGGAGATTTCCGTAAAATCAGGTTATTTTGCCGGGACGATGTGGGCATCGTCCCCTACGAACCTCCCGGGAGATTACCGGGAGGGTTCCTTTTTGCTTCTGGCGAAAAAATTTTTTCGATTCGTGCAACCAATGCACAGAGTTGTCGTCTTTTGAGGCAGAGGGACAAATGAAAAAGGAGGAATCTCTATGAAAGGCAAACAGCTTCTTGCGGCGCTTCTCGCCGCCTGCATGCTCACGGCGACAGGCTGCGCGGCAAAATCCGCTTCGGTGGAGAATCTGATGAAGGATACGAAGAAAGAGCAAACGGAATCGCTCTACGATACATCCGTTGTGCAGGATACAGCTACGGCGCTGACCGGCTTCGGCATAAAGCTTCTGCAAAACGCGATGGTGGAAGCGAACCCGCTTGTCTCCCCACTGAGCGTGGCGAGCGCGCTTTCCATGACGGCAAACGGCGCGTTGGGGGAGACAAAGACGCAGATGGAGCAGGCGCTCGGCGCGGATACGGGCAGCTTAAACGCGTATTTTTCCGTGCTGCAAGCGTATTTAAAGGACAATCAGCAGATGAAGCTTGCCAATTCCATCTGGATGAAGGACACAGACACGCTTCATATAGAAGACACATTCTTGCAGCAGAACGCAAACGTCTTTGGCGCAGGGATCTATTCAGCACCCTTTGACGACACGACCAAGACGGCCATCAACGACTGGGTGAAGGAAAACACGGACGGGATGATCCCGGAGATCATTGATAAAATTCCGACCGACACGGTGATGTATCTGGTGAACGCGCTGGCGTTTGATGCGAAGTGGGCGAGCGTGTTCCAATCCAGCGACGTGTGGGACGAAACATTCATCGCGCGGGACGGCAGAAAGCAGACTGGCGCATTTCTCCATGGCGAAGTCAGGCAGTATCTGCATGACGAGCACGCCGAGGGCTTCCTCAAGCCCTATGAGGGCGGCAGATATGCGTTCGCGGCGCTTTTGCCGGACGAAACTACCAGCATAGAGGATTATGTGAGCCGGTTGACAGGCGAGCAGCTTCATGCTATACTCACTTCTCCCGGGGATGAAACCGTGGAAATTGCCATGCCGAAGTTCAAAACGGAATTTTCTGCCGAGCTTTCTGATTCACTCCAAGCACTCGGCATGACGGATGCGTTTGACGGCGAGAAGGCTGACTTTACCGCCCTTGGCACGTCGGACGAAGGCAACATCTGTATCTCGAACGTTTTCCACAAGACCTTCCTGCAGGTCGACGAGGCGGGCACAAAGGCCGGCGCAGCCACAGCGGCCGATATGGCGACCGAGAGCGCGGCGGAATACCCACACAGCGTCTATCTCGAGCGGCCGTTTTTGTACATGATCGTCGATCTGGACACCGGGCTTCCCGTGTTCCTCGGCGTGCTGACAGAGTTACCGGAGGTGTGATGCAATGAAACAGAAACGATGGACAGCGATATTGCTTGCGGTTTCACTTGCTGCGGCTATGACAGGGTGCGCGCCGGGGGTAGAGAGCTGCCCCGCGGCAGACCAGACCCAGCCCGGCGCGGCGTATGAAACGCTTGCCGAAGCGACATATCCCGAAATGGCAAAGTATCCGGATGAAACCGCGTATATGAAAAAGGACGGCTCGTTTGACGACGAGGGCTTTTCAAAGGTATACGACGCCTGGTGGGCAGACAAGAGCGCCCGGCGGGATATCGATATAGACCGGGAGAATGTGCAGAGCTTCGTCCGCGCGTCGACCGGCGCGATGCTGAAGAGCGGAAATGGCGGCAATTTCGTCTATTCGCCGCTGAATGTCTACATGGCGCTTTCCATGCTGGCCGAGTGTACGGACGGCGATTCCCGGACGCAGATATTAAGCCTTCTCAGGGAGAATAGTCTTGAGGACGTGCGCGCGCAGGCCAAGGCGCTTTGGAACGCAAATTACTGCGCAGATGGCGCGGTGACGAGCGTGCTGGCAAGCTCTGTGTGGCTGGATGATGGCGTAGGCTATGTGCAAAAAACGCTGGATACGTTGGCGCAGGACTATTATGCCTCGTCGTTTTCCGGTGAGATGGGAAGCGACAGCTATAACAAGGCGCTGCAAAGCTGGCTCAACGAGCAGACTGGGGGACTTCTGAAAGATCAGGCGAGCGGGCTGGAGTTTACGCCTGAGACGGTGATGGCGTTGGCGACGACGATCTACTACCGCGCAAAATGGTCGCAGGAATTTTCCAAGAGCCAGACGAGTGAGGATGTATTCTACGCAGAATCCGGTGATATTACCTGCGATTTCATGCACAGCTCCGGTACGGGAACCTACTACTGGGGCGAAAAGTTTGGCGCGGTGAACCTGTCTCTGCGGGAGAGCGGGGCTATGAAGCTGCTGCTTCCCGACGAAGGCGTAACGCCGGAAGCGCTTTTGCAGAACGAGGAAGCGATGAACTTTTTGCTTGGCGGCGGCGAATGGGAAAACAGCAAGTTTTTGATCGTCAATCTGTCCGTCCCGAAGTTTGACGTTTCGTCTGACCTGAACTTAAACAAAAGCCTGCAAGCACTCGGCGTGACGGATGTGTTTGACAGCGACGCGGCGGACTTTTCCCCGGTGATCGAGAACGCGGACGGCGTATTTCTCTCTTCGGCCAAGCATGCCGCGCGTGTGGCGATCGACGAGGAGGGCGTGACGGCGGCAGCCTACACGGTCATGATGGAGGCTGGCGCGGCGGAGCCTCCCGACGAGGAAATCGACTTCACGCTCGACCGGCCGTTCGTCTTTGCCATCACGTCGCAGGATGGCCTGCCGCTTTTCATCGGCGTTGTCAATACGCCGAACTGAGCAAAGAAATCCGAAACGGAGAAAGAAAGTAAATTATTTTTAGAAATCCAAAGGAGAAACCAACCATGAAAAAGATGATCGCAATGATCCTCGCGCTCGCCTGCGTATTTAGCTTTGCGGCCTGCGCAGGCAAGAAGACAGATGACACCATCGGCGCAGAGAGTCCTTCGACCTCCGAGCAGCAGCCCCAGACGCCTTCCGAAGACGCGGCAGCAGAGGAGCAGCCCTCTGACGACGCAGTTGCGACCATGCCCGACGACGACATGATCGACGATGAATTTGGCGTGGACGGCTCTGCGGCGCAGGAACCGGAAGGCGGAGAAAGTGCGGCAGAAGGCGGCACGGAAAAGGAAGAAAGCAAGCAGGCGGCGCTCGAGCTTCTCAACAAGGTCTGGTCGAGCTACACGGAGGACGAAAAGTTCCCGGCGGCCGGCGGTGACTATGACAACAGCGTGGACGATGCGGCGGGCGCAGTGAACATTGCGAACGCGGAAAACCTTTCGTACCTGTTTACCTTCCCGGCATCCGACGCTGTAAAGCTCGATGGCGCGGCGTCCCTGATGCACATGATGAACGGCAA
>CAKUNY010000127.1 GCA_934668605.1 uncultured Oscillospiraceae bacterium
TCAGAAGATATTGTTCACTCATACCGCTCACCTCTTCAGCTTCGGGTCAAACGCGTCGCGAAGACCGTCGCCCAGCAAGTTCAGGCTCAGAACGATCAGACAGATCATCAGAGCCGGGAAAATCAGCTTATACGGATACGTCTGAAGACCCTGCCGCGCGGAGTTCGCCAGAGAGCCCAGAGACGGCATCGGCGCGTTGACGCCAAGGCCGATGAAGCTCAGGTAGCTCTCGGTGAAGATGGCCGACGGGATCTGAAGCGCCGTCGAGACGATGATGACCGAAAGACAGTTCGGCAGAATATGCTTGCGGATGATCCAGCCGGGCTTTGCGCCGATGGAGCGCGCGGCCAGCACATACTCGTTTTCCTTAATGGAGAGGATCTGGCCGCGAATCAGGCGCGCCATGCCGACCCAGTAAAGAAGACCGAAGACGATGAACATCGAAACCATGTTCGAGCCCAGCGCCGCGAGCGTGGAGCCGGATTTGAACACCAGCACCTGGTTGAGAACGGTTGCCAGCAGAATAATGACCAGCATATCGGGAAGAGAATAGATGATATCGACGATGCGCATGAGAATGAGGTCGACGCGCCCGCCCGCGTAGCCCGAAATACTGCCAATGATCATGCCGATGATCAGCACGATGATGCTCGCGAAAAAGCCGATCACAAGAGAGATTCTCGCGCCGTAGATGACGCGGATGAAGTAGTCGCGGCACTGCTCGTCGGTTCCCATGATATGTGGGAAGCGCGTGCCGCCTTCGTCGATGAACTTCTGCTCGGCCTTGCTGTAGGTGAAGGGAGCGAGGTTCTTGGCGCCCTTGTCGCGCTTGCCGTTGACGGAGAGGATCTCCTCATAGCCGTAGGGCACGATCATGGGCGCGATAATGATCGTCAGAATGATGGCCACGAGCACAATGATGCTCGCCACGGCCAGGGGGTTTTTGAAGAGCTTGCGCATGCCGTCTTTGAAGAAGGACGTGCTCTGGCTCATCACGTCCTGCTGCCGCTTTTCGTCTTCCGTCGCCTTTTCGAACTTCGAAAGATCGATCTGCGCGCTGAGCACCTGCTTTTTCGGCGTCTTGTTGGGGTCGAAATTGTCCATGATGCGTCCTCCCTTCTCAGTCGAATTTGATGCGCGGGTCGACGACCTTATACAGAAGGTCGCAGATCACGTTCGCAGCGACCATCAGCGTCGCGAGGAAGATCGTCGTCGCCATGATCATGGTGTAGTCGCGGTTGGAGATCGCGCTGACAAACTTGCTGCCGATGCCGCCGACGGTAAAGATCGTCTCAATGACCATTGAGCCCGTGATGATGTAGGCGATCTGCGGGCCTGCGTAGGTGATGATCGGAAGCAGCGAGTTTCTGAGCGCGTGCTTGAAGATGACCTTCCACTTGGCAACGCCCTTGGCCTTTGCCGTGCGGATATAGTCCTGGCTCAGAGCGTCCAGCATGCTGGACTTGGCAAGGCGCGTCGTATACGCCATCGGGTAAGACGAGAGCGCGAGCACCGGAAGCAGAAAGTTCGGATTGTTCGCGTCCCAGACCGGGAACCACGCGAGCTTGATGCAGAACACCAGAAGCAGCAGCGTCGCCAAAACGAAGCTCGGCACGGCCGTAAAGAGCGTCGAGAAAAAGACGATGACCCGATCCGGCCACTTGTTGCGCATCAGGGCGGCCAGACTTCCGAAGACCGTTCCGCAGATGAGCGCAACGGCGATTGCCATCAGGCCGAGCTTGGCAGAGATCGGGAAGGACTCGGCGATGATTTCCTTGATGTCACGCCCGTTTTTGAGCGAAACGCCAAAATCTCCGTGCAGAAGATTTTTCATGTACAAAATGAACTGCTCGCCGACGGGCTTGTCCAGATTGTAACGCTTGTTCAGCGCTTCGATGGTCGCCGCGCTCAGCGCCTTCTCCCGGTTGAACGGACCGCCCGGGATGGCGTTCATGACGAAAAATGTGATGGCACATATGATAAGTACAGTCAGAATGGCAAGTAAGATACGTTTGACAATATATCTGCCCACATTCTTCACTCCCTTCTGTTTGTTTTCTTTTCCTGCCTGCATCCGCGGTTCGCGGAGGGTACAGATGTTCTTTTAATTATAACGGAAAGGCGGGGTTTGGTCAATCCTTTTTCGCCGACTGGCGACACTTTCTAAACGGCGCGTTTGCAATTTGGCCGGGAAGAGCGGGAAAAAGCGTCAAATTTTCTTACAATTTTGTGTGTTCTCCACAGTTTTCCAGATTTGCATTTGTCCATATTGCGCGGACACACACGTTTTTTTCGCCTTCCGCATATTCTGATGGATACAGGAGGCGATCATATGGACTCACAGGGCACGGTTGTCGTGCGTCTTTCCACATCCAGCGCGCTCATTCCCCTACAGGGCGCGACCGTCACCATTACAAAGCTCTGCCCGAACGGCACGCAGGAGCTTCTCGCCGTGCGCGTGACAAATTTTGACGGGCTGACAGACCCCGTCACCGTCGAAACCCCGCCGATGGCCGAGAGCCAGAGCTACCAGAACACGTCCGTTCCCTACGCCGTGGTCGATATCAGCGCCCAGCGCGTGGGCTTTGACCGGGTTCTGGTCAAAAACGCGCAGGTCTTCCCGAACACCGAGACAAGGCAGGAGCTGTCTCTCATCCCGACGCCCGATCTTCCGAGCTCGTTTGACCGGACGGAAACGTTTGTCGTCCCGCCGCAGGATCTTTCGTGAGGTGATTCTATGCCGACCTCTGTCATTCCCTACATCCCGGAGACCATCGTCGTCCATCTGGGCGCGCCGACGCAATCCGCCGCAAACATCACGGTTCCGTTCACCGACTACATCAAAAATGTCGTCTCGAGCGAAATTTACCCCACGTGGGAGCCCGCCGCGCTGGAGGCAAACACGCTTGCCATCATTTCCTTCGCCCTCAACCGGTTTTACACCGAGTATTACCGCAGCCGGGGGTATGATTTTGACATCACATCGTCGACCGCCATCGACCAGAAATACATCGAAGGCCGGAACATCTACGAGAATATTTCCGTCCTTGTCGATGAGATTTTTGACCGGTATCTGCGGCGCGAGGGCTTTGTCGAGCCGCTGGCCGCGAAATTCTGCAACGGCGTGACGACGACCTGCGACGGTTTGAGTCAATGGGGCTCGCAGTATCTGGCCGAGGGCGGCGCGGACGCGTTTTCGATCCTCCGCTCGTATTACGGCAACATCGAACTCGTCACGAACGCGCCCGTGCAGGAGCCGTCGCCGTCCTATCCTGGAACGCCCCTTCGCCGGGGCGACACGAACGCGGACATCGCGCTCATCCAGTTCATCCTCAACCGCATTTCCCAGAACTACCCCGCCATCCCCAAGCTGACCGTCGACGGCGTATTTGGTTCGGCTACGGAAGCTTCAGTCCGCGCGTTTCAGTCGATTTTCGATCTGACGGCGGATGGGATTGTCGGCCCCGCGACGTGGTATAAGCTGATTCTTCTTTATGTCGCGGTGCAAAGGCTCGCCGAGCTTCAATCTCTCGGGCAGACCTACACGCGCTACAACTGGGAGCTGCCCGAGCCGCTTTCCATCGGCTCGACCGGAAGCCGGGTGACGTTTTTGCAGTATGTGCTCTCGGTGCTCGCGCAGTTTATTCCGTCCATCCCCGAGGCCAATATCACGGGCACGTACTCGGAAAACACCGAAGAAGCTGTCCGCGCGTTTCAGACCTACGCAGGCCTTCCCGCGACGGGCTCCATTGACGACGCGACCTGGAACGCCCTTTACGCGCAGTATTCCGCCATCCGAAGCGAGGTTTTATCGAGCGGCGAGCTGTTTCCGATCACAGAGTCAGATGAGCCTGAGGCCGTGCCTGTTTTCGCAAACGCGGAGGCGTCCGCTCCGTCCATCTTCCCGCAGCCTCCTACGGGCGGCGCGGCGCAGCGGTACTCGGATACATCCCGGTTTCTGCAATATCCCGCCGGAGGCTTTGCCGCCGGTCAAGAAGATGAGGAGGGCTTTTTATGACGCTTCCGGAAGACTACATAAACAGGCCTGTGCACAGCCTTCAGACGATGCTGCAAGTTCTGTCCACCGTCTTTCCCGCGCTTCTGAACGTCAATCCGGACGGAATTTACGGCGAAAGTACGCAAAAGGCCGTCCGCGCGTTTCAGCGCTTTTCGGGACTGCCCGAAACGGGCATTGCCGAGCAGACCACCTGGAACGCGCTTGCCAGCTGCTACCTTCGCCATGCGCCGGGCGTCCTGCCGCCGGAGCCGCTGCGCATCGTTTTGCAGCCCGGGCAGGAAATTTCCCCAGGGGAGCAGAATCTGCATCTTTACCTCATCCAGGCCATGATGGCCGCGCTCGCCGGGCGCTTTGCAAACGCCAATCCCCCGGAGGTGACGGGCGTTTTCGACGCGGCGACAAGGAAGGCCGTTCTCGAATTGCAGGCACTTTTCGGCCACGAGCAGACCGGCGTCATTGACCGGCGCTTCTGGGCATATTTAGCGAGACTCTATACCCTCTCCATCGGCGACGGCACGGTTTCCGACACTGCCCCCGTGTCTAACAAATATCTGCTGTGAAGCAGTCGGGTTCGTAGGGGTCGATGCCCACATCGACCCGGCAGTACAAACCATTTTTACGATACCCTTCGGCGAATTCGATAGTGCCCAATGGGGCGATGTGGGCATCGCCCCCTACGCAATCTCGAGAGGTTTCATGTAAAATCGGTATCACAATTTTCAGAAAATTCGCGTAAAAAGCGGCATGGACGCAAAATCCATGCCGCTTTTCTATTTCGCTTATTCGACGGTGACGCCGCGCTTTGCGAACTCTTCGACCATGAGGTCGAGATCGGGCTTGATGTTGATGGGCTCGCCCGCGGACTTGATGGCGTTTGCCACGTCCTTGAGGCCGTTGCCGGTGACGACGGAGACGACCGTGTCGTTCTTGCCGATGAGCCCCAGCTCGCAGGCCTTCTTGACCGCTGCCGTTCCGGTGACGCCGGCGGGCTCGCCGAACACACCGCAGGTTCTGCCGAGCAGCTTCTGCGCGGCCAAAATCTCCTCGTCGGTGACGTTGATGGCAAGACCGTTCGACTCGCGGATGGCCATGAGCGCCTTATCGGCGTTGCGCGGCACGCCGACGGAGATGGAGTCGGCGATCGTGTTTTCCTCCATCGGCTCCCAGGGCTTGTTCTCCTGGATCGCGCGGTTGAGGGGGTAGCAGCCCGTGGACTGGGCGGAAATGAGGCGCGGGAGCTTATCGATAAAGCCGATGGCGTACAGATCCTTTAAGCCCTTCCACACGCCCGCGATCGTGCAGCCGTCGCCGACGGAGATGGCCAGATAGTCGGGCATTTCCCAATCAAGCTGCTCGGCGATCTCGAGCGCGACCGTCTTCTTGCCCTCGGAGAGGTAGGGGTTGATGGCGGCGTTGCGGTTGTACCAGCCCCATTTTTCGATGGCCTCGGCGGACATTTTGAACGTCTCCTCGTAGTTGCCCTTGACGGAAATGACGTTCGCGCCGAAGATCATCAGCTGCGCGACCTTGCCCTTGGGCGCGCGCTCGGGAACGAAAATGTAGGTCTTGAAGCCAGCTGCCGCCGCATTACCGGCCAGACTGGACGCGGCGTTGCCGGTCGAAGAGCACGCAATGATCTTTGCGCCCGCCTCGCCCGCCTTTGCAACCGCCATCGCAGAAGCGCGGTCTTTTAAGGATGCGGTCGGGTTGATGCCGTCGTCCTTGACCCAAAGTCTCTTGAGGCCGAGGAGCTCGGCCAGCTTCGGCTCTTCATAAAGCGGCGACCAGCCCACGCGAAGGGGCGTGTCGGGCGTGGTTTCCTCAATCGGAAGCAGCTCCCGGTAGCGCCACATGGTGGGGTTCACGCGGTTTTTGAGCGTTTCCTTCGTGAAATGCGATTTGATGTAGTCGTAGTCGTAAATGATGTCCAGAATGCCGCCGCAGGAGCAGTTCGTCAAATTCGGGACAGCCTCGTATTCTTTGCCGCACTTCACGCAGCGCGCGCACTTGACATTTTTCA
>CAKUNY010000128.1 GCA_934668605.1 uncultured Oscillospiraceae bacterium
CAGGCGGTTTCCAAATGGGAGAGCGCGCAGTCGATGCCGGACTTGGACAAAATTGTGCAGCTGAGCGAGCTGCTCGGTGTGAGCACGGATTATCTTCTGAAGGACGCGGTGGACGAACCGGAAAAGGACGCACCCGGACAGGCGGCGCAGCTGGATGCACCGGCTGAGGCACCGGCCAGACGCGTGACGCGCGAGGAAGCCGGTCGGTTTTTGTCGGCGCAGGAAGCGACAATTCCGAAGGTCGCGCTCGGCGTGGCGCTTTGCGTGTGGTCGCCGATTTTGCTCATCGGCCTTCCGGCGCTGCTCTGGATCCGCAATGTCAAGTTTTCGGATTCTGCGGTGGCAGGGGCAGGGCTCTGCGCGCTGCTCATCATGGTGGCTTCTAGCGTTGCGCTGTTTCTGATCTCCGGCGCGAAGGGCAAGGTGTTCGAATACTTAGAGCGCGAGCCAATCGCGCTGGACGCGGATGCTGCGGCGCTTGCAAGGCAGCAGGAGGCAGCGCAGGCCGAAACGTGCTCGAGGCTGACCATCATCGGCGTGGTGCTCTGCATTTTATCGGCGGTTCCGATTTTTGCCGTGATGTGCGAACCGAAGACTTTTGATGGGCACTACGCTCTGGCGGTCTGCGCGCTATTGCTGCTTGTTGGGATTGCGTGTCTTCTTCTGGTGCGCGCAGGCTCCATGCGCGGCGCGATCGATAAGCTTCTGGAACAGGGGGATTACACGCGCGAAAACAAGGCGAAAAGCCGCGTCATTGGCGCCATCAGCGCGGCCTACTGGCTGCTGGTCACGGCGATCTTCCTCTTTTACACCTTCGGCCCCAATGGCAACGGCCAGCCGCAGTACAGCTGGTTCATCTGGGCAGTCGGCGGCGTGCTTTACGGCGCGCTGATGGCCGGTCTGTCCATCTATCGGAAAAAGCATGCATAAAGCTTCATGCGTGGCGCAGCATCGTGAAAATATGCAAAACACCGCCGGAGAGTCGAACTCTTCGGCGGTGTTTGATTGCAAAGGGGAATTCAGCCCGGAATATACCAGTTTTTCAAGAGCGCGCTTACATCAGATTTTTGCGCCGCACCAAACGGGCAGGATAGCGAGAGCGTCACATGGCAGGCAGATCCTGTAGAGCTGATTCGAACGCCCGGCGCTTCGACCCATGCTTCTCCTGCGCTTGCGGCTTCCGGTTCAAAGATCCACGTGCGGTCGTTCGTGGTCATGTCGAACGAATTGGTGACGCGCTGCGCGCGGGATGTGTAAGACCAGGCAGGGCAGGCGGGAGCGCCGGAAAAGTCTGTGCTTGTGTCTTGAAAGGAAAGATTGTATGCAGCGCTTTCCTCGCAGGAGAGAAGATTGGCCGCTTCCAGAATTTCGTCTCCGTCCTGCTTTGCCTCGAGATAGACGGACAGTTTCTCGCATTTGGCGTTCGCGCTCGGGGTAAAGGCCGCGGCGGCGATGACGTCATACATCTGCTCCGCGCCGGAGCGGAAGACGCTGTACCGGTACGAGGTAACAGCCATTGCGCCGACGTTGGTTTCATCTGCGTCGTAAACGATCGCGGCTGCGGACGAGGACGCGTCATAATCGGAAGGGGCGCGACGCTTCCAATCGCCCTCGGCGGGCTTTAAAATGGGCTCCTCCGTTTTTTAAGATTGCGGCAAGACCGTCGTGTATTTTCGTTTCCTCCGATAAAGACTGCGCGGCCATAGCCTCCGAGAGGAATACGGCGCTGATGTCGCGAAGCTGGTAGGTTCCATCCATACCCTTCGTAATGGCCGTTGCGATTTTTCCGGAGCCTTCGTCATCGCAGCCGACGGAAAGTGATATGCCGCACGCGCGCGCCAGCTCGCTGCTGCTTTTGCTGCTCAGCACATAGACGAGGGAGGCGGATTCCAGAAAATCCTTGACCTGCTCGCCGCATGAGAGCGCTTCCTCCTCCGTGAGGACGAGAATGCTGCGAAGGCAGTCCTGCGCGGAAAGGCTGTCTCTTTCGTCATAGCGCACGACGTTATAGCCGGAAAGAATGTCCGGCTCTGCATCCTTGGCGCAGCCGGGGGCGAACACGAGAAGCAGCGCGAGAACGGCGCATACAAGCTTTTTCATCGCGTCTTCTTTCCTGGAACGTATGGATGCGGCGGATTTTATCTGGTTCCAGTTTACCAAATTTGTCTGGTCTTGTAAAGGCCGTTGGCGGTGACTGGAAAAATCTTTACAGACTGGACATACAATTGGCCGCCGGAAGGAGCTTCCTTCCGGCGGCCAGACCGATATGCAAGAAAAATCAATAGGCGGCGCAGCGCAGCTTGCCGATGGAAATGTAGCCATGCAGCACGGCGTGAATATCGCTTCCCTCGTGCGTCTGTTCCTTTGTCATGGCCTTGATCAGAGGCGTATAATACTGAACGCCGTTCTCCTCGTGATGAAGCGCGTAGCAGTTTTCATAGAACGAGTGCTTTTCCGGGACGCGCTCGCGCAGAACGCCCTTGCATTCGTCCGCCGGGCAGGGCGGGAAATTGACGTTCCAGAGCTCGCCGGGGTTCAGGGGAGCGGCCAGAAGCTCTTCGAGTATTGCGTGCAGATTCCGCTCTGTGACATCAAGGGCTTCGTCTCCGCCCATAGAAAAAGCGATGGTGTGGATGCCGCTCAGCGCAGCCTCGGTCGCAGCGCCGACGGTGCCGGAATAGCACACATCGTAGCCTGCGTTCAAGCCGTCGTTGATGCCGGAAAGAACCACATCCGGCCGGAAGCCGAGCAGAGAATGCAGCGCCATCTTCACGCAGTCGGCAGGCGTTCCGTCGATGCTCCACGCAGCCTGAACGCGAACGGGGAAATCATAGAGATAGACTGCCATTTCGGGCATGCCTCCGATCGTCACGCGCATGGACATGCCGCTGCATTGATGCTCGGGCGCGGCGACCCACACGTCTCCAAATGCACTTGCGGCCTTTGCCAGCCGCGCGATTCCCTCTGAGCGAATGCCGTCGTCGTTCGCAATCAGAATTTTCAGTTTCTTCATCATGACACACTCCTTTGTGCGCCTATCTTATCACAGCCGGAGCCCGCCCACAAGCCGCAATTTCGACAAATCACAAGCATTTTCCAGCGCCCCCGTCCGTCACCCAGCCTCCCAAAGCTCCGCCCCATCCTCCAAAGCCTCGCAGAGTTTCCCGTGCCGCCGAAAGCCTCGCAGAGTTTTGCGCCCGCAGGCGCGAAATAAAATTGAATCCATTTTTTCCGGCGGCATGTACGTCGGAAAAAATACGCTACGCGAAGAGAGTGTATTTTCACCTGCCAAAGGCAGGCGAAAATGCGCGGGTCGCAGCGCAAGCCTAATTTGAAGAGAGCCGCCGTGGGCGGCTCTCTTCAAATTAGAAGAAGCTCCCGCAAAGCGGGAGCTTCACGGGAGCCTCTCCTGTAAGGGATGGGAACGGAATGTTATTCCGGCTGCGGGTAATGGACGTGCAGCAGCTCATGTGCGCGCTCGGGCGTGATTTTCTCATAGAGCGCCTTGAGGATCGGGTTGTGCTGCGAGGACTTGATGAGCGTCTTGCGGTCTGCTTCATACAGACCCTCGGCTCTTGCGTATTTCTGCTCTTTTCTGCCGGTGGGCTGGCCTGCGCCGCCGACACAGCCGGTCGTACAGGTCATGACCTCGACGAGATCAAAGTGCTCTTCGCCGGCTTCCATCTTCGCGATGAGCGTTCTCGCGTTCTTGAGGCCGTGGACAACGCCGACACGGATGATCTTCTCGCCAACGGGCAGCTCGACCGCGCGGACGCCTTCCATGCCGCGAACGCCGGAGTACGCGATCTCCTGAAGCGTATTGCGGGACTCGCTCTCCATGACGCGGCGGACGACAGCCTCTGCCACGCCGCCGGTCGCGCCGAAGATGACGCCTGCGCCGGTACCAAGACCGAACGGCATATCGGGTGCCTCGTCGGGCAGCTCGTTGAAGCGGATACCGGCTTCCTTGATCATGCGGATGAGCTCCTGCGTGGTGAGAACGAGGTCAACGTCGGGCTGATCGCCGTGCTTGAACTCTTCTCTGGCCGCTTCCATCTTCTTGGCCGTGCAGGGCATGATGGCGATGTGATAGAGCTTCTTGTCATCATCCTTCTGCTGCGCGCGCAGAATCGCGGAGAACATCTGCATCGGTGACTTACAGGTCGAAATGTTGTGCAGATACTTGGGGTCTTCCTTCTCGAGGTACTTGATCCATGCCGGACAGCAGCTCGTGAACATCGGGAACGGGCCGCCCTTTTCGAGTCTCTGGAGGAATTCGGCCGTCTCTTCCATGACGGTCATATCCGCCGCGAACGTCGTGTCGTAGACCTCGTCTGCGCCCATGAGCTTGAGCGCGGCGACCATCTTGTCGAGCACGTTCACGCCGGGAGCCAGACCGAACGCTTCGCCGAGCGCAACACGGACGGCGGGCGCGATCTGAACGACGACCTTCAGCTCCGGATCATGCAGCGCCTTCCAGGCGTCGTTGATCTGGTTGCGGATGGTGATCGCGCCGGTGGGGCAGACAGCCGCGCACTGGCCGCAGGTGACGCACTTGGTCATGCTCATCGGGCGGTCGAACGCCGGCATGACCTGGACGTTGCTGCCGCGATGGGCAAAGTTCAGAATGCTCATGCCCTGCAATTCGTCGCAGACACGCACGCAGTCGCCGCAGAGGACGCACTTGCCCGGGTCGCGGACGATGGCGGGGCTGGTGTTGTCCAGATCGAAATGCGGACGGGTGTCTTCGAACGGAATGTTCGTCACGCCGAAGCGAAGCGCCAGCCCCTGCAAACGGCAGTTGCCGCTCTTTTCGCAGGTGGTGCAGCTGCGGCAGTGGGACGAGAGCATCAGCGAAAGAATCATCCGGCGGTGCTTGAGCAGCCGCTCGGTGTTCGTGCGGATGCGCAGACCGTCGCGCGGCTCCATCGAGCAGGAGGCGTCGATCTTACCGGTCTGTTCGTTTTCTACCACGCACATACGGCATGCGCCGAAGGTAGAAAGCTCGGAGTAATAGCAGAACGTCGGCATGTCGATTCCGGCCTTGCGGATGACCGCGAGGACGTTCTTCTCTCCGTCAAACGGCACGCAAATGCCGTCGACGTACATTTTACCTTTTGCCATACGTTTAACCCTCCTCCTTCACGAGCGCAATGGCATCGAACGGGCAGCCGGACTGGCACGCGCCGCACTTGATGCACTTGGACGGATCGATGGTATGCGGTTTCTTCTTTTCGCCCTCGATCGCGTCCATCGGGCAGTTCTTCTTGCACTTGCCGCAGCCCTTGCACTTCTCGGGATCGATGGCCAGATGCGCCTTCGGGCCGTTGCAGATCGGGCAGTGGTGGTCGACCACGTGGGCAAGGTATTCGTTGCGGAACGCCTTGAGCGTACTGGAAACGGGGTTGCACGCCGCCTGACCAAGGCCGCAGAGCGCCGTCTCGCGGATGGTCTGGGAGAGGTTTTCGAGCATGTCGAGGTCTTCGAGCGAGCCCTTGTTTTCCACGATACGCGTCAGGATCTCCAGCATGCGCTTCGTACCTTCGCGGCACGGTACGCACTTGCCGCAGCTTTCGCTCTGGGTGAAGTTCATGAAGAAGCGGGCGGTTTCGACCATACAGGTGTCCTCGTCCATGACGACAAGGCCGCCGGAGCCCATGATCGCGCCAGCTTTTTTGAGGGAGTCGAAGTCGACGGGAAGATCGAGCTGGTCTTCGGTCAGACAGCCGCCCGCGGGACCGCCGGTCTGAACGGCCTTGAACTTCTTGCCGTCCTTGATGCCGCCGCCGATATCGAAGATGATCTCGCGCAGCGTCGTGCCCATCGGAACCTCGATGAGGCCGGTGTTGACCACGCAGCCGGTGAGGGCGAAGGCCTTCGTGCCGGGGCTCTTTTCCGTGCCGATGGTGCGGAACCATTCGCTGCC
>CAKUNY010000129.1 GCA_934668605.1 uncultured Oscillospiraceae bacterium
TCCTCATGGTCAAGCGGGCTGTCCGCGAACGGCTGCAAATAACCCGCGCCCTTCGCGTCTTCCGGATAGTCCGGCCGGAACGCGGCCACATCCTCCTCCAGCCCCGCGACATAGTCCCAGATGCTGAGGAACATCATGACCATCGACCAGACGGCCTCGCCCCGGACCAGAATGCCGCAGTCCTTCCAATGGCCGAAGCGCTCGATCTCGTTGATGTATTCGTCCGCGAGGTTCACGCCGCCCGTAAAGCCGGCCTTGCCGTCGATGATCATGAGCTTGCGGTGGTCGCGGTTATTGAGCCTGCCGGAGAGAACGGGGATGAACGGATTGAAAACATGCGCCTCAATGCCGAGCTCGCGGAGCTTTTTGCAGTAGCGCATCGGAAGGCGCGTGATGCAGCCGAAATCATCGTACAAAACGCGCACATCCACGCCCTGCATCGCCTTGCGGTGCAGAATATCCAGAATGGAGTCCCACATCTTGCCGTTATTGATGATGAAAAATTCGAGGAAAATATAGTGCTCGGCCTTTTCGAGCTCTTCGAGCATCCGCGCGTAGCAGCTCTCGCCGCTCGGGAAATAGACAGCCGTAGAGTTATCATAGACCGGGTAGCGCGAGCTCGAAAGAAGGTAGCGCGCATGGTTCCAGGCCGGAATGTCCTCCCGCTCAAGCGTCTGCATGACGTGCTTATCCTGCCGCAGATGCTGCGCGACCATGACCTCCACGCGGCTCATGCGGCGGTTTTCGCGATCGGAAATGCGGTTGCCGCCGAAGAGCAGATAGATCGTAATGCCCGCGACGGGGAAGGCAAGGATCAGGATGATCCACGCCATTTTATAAGAAGGATTGCTCCTGCCGGTCATGATCGTCAGCACCGCGACCCACATGACCACGTCCATTGCGGTCTTCATCCAGTGCCAGTATTCGCGCAGCCAATCCATGCCCGCAATCACGAATAAAATTTGCAGCAAAATGGCCAGCGACACCACAACGACCCGCTGGAACAGCAGCTTCGGCAAGTTTCGCACAGCTTCACGCCCCTTCTATGAACCCCATACTTCTTCTTTTTGTCAGTATAGCACGTCTGCGGGCTTCTTACAAGATGGAGAACTTTTGTTTGAAAATACTTCTTGTATCAGGAGCCCTCCTATGGTATAATAGATCACTACAAAATACTACCGCTCTGGAACGATTTCAGCGCAATCAGGAGAATTTACCATGCAGGATACCATCCGGGTGCAGGGTGCCCGCGTCAACAACCTTAAAAATATCACCGTCGAAATTCCGCGCGACAAGCTCGTCGTGCTCACGGGCCTCTCCGGCTCCGGCAAATCGTCTCTCGCGTTCGACACAATCTACGCCGAGGGCCAGCGCCGGTACGTCGAGTCTTTGTCCTCCTACGCCAGAATGTTCCTTGGCCAAATGGACAAGCCAGACGTCGACGCGATCGACGGTTTGTCGCCCGCCATTTCGATCGACCAGAAAACGACCAGCAAAAACCCCCGCTCCACGGTCGGCACGGTGACGGAAATTTACGACTATCTGCGCCTTTTATGGGCGCGCTGCGGCGTGCCGCACTGCCCCAAGTGCGGCAAGGAAATCCAGCGGCAGTCGGTCGACCAGATCGTCGATCAGATCATGCGCCTTCCGGAAAAGACGCGCTTTCAGATTCTGTCCCCCGTCGTGCGCGGGAAAAAGGGCGAGCACACGAAGGTCTTTGAAGACGCGAGAAAGGGCGGCTACGCGCGCGTGCGCGTCGACGGCAGCGTCTATGACTTAACCGAGGAAATTTCGCTCGACAAGAACAAAAAGCACCACATTGAGGTCGTCGTCGACCGGCTCGTCATGAAGCCCGATTTAGCAAGACGTTTGACCGATTCTGTCGAAACCGCGCTGTCGCTTTCGGGCGGTCTGGTCATTTTGAATGAAGTTGCGGACGACCGCGACACGATCTTCTCCCAGAACTACGCCTGCGAGGACTGCGGCATCAGCCTTCCGGAGCTCTCGCCGCGCATGTTCTCGTTCAACAATCCCTACGGCGCGTGCCCGGTCTGCTCGGGTCTTGGCACGCAGCTGGTGGCAGACCCCGACCTCGTCATTCCCGACTGGGACAAGTCGATTCTGGACGGCGCGATTCAGGCCAGCGGCTTTAATAACGTCAAGGATGACTCGATCGCCCGGATGTACTTTGAGGCGCTTGCGAAAAAGTATAAATTCTCGCTCACGACGCCGATGAAAGACCTCCCCAAGGACGCGCTGCATGCCGTTCTGTACGGCACCGGCAAGGAAAGCCTCACGATCTACTATGAGCGCGCAAACGGGCGCGGCAGCCTCGAGCGGCCGTTTGAGGGCGTTCTCAATAACGTCTCGCGCAGGCTCACGGAAACGCAGTCCGACGCGATGCGAAAAGAGCTCGAGGAGTGCATGTCCGAGCGGCCGTGCCCCAAGTGCCGCGGAAACCGGCTTTCCGATATCAGCCTCGCCGTGACGGTCGGCGGGATGAACATCATGGAGTTCTGCCGCTTACCCGTCAGTCAGGCGCTAGATTTTATGGAGCATCTGGAGCTCACAGGCTCTATGGCCGTCATTGCCGAGCAGATCCTGCGGGAGATTCGCTCCCGGCTTCGGTTTTTGCAGGCGGTGGGCTTATCCTACCTGACGCTTTCTCGCGCGGCGGGGACGCTCTCCGGCGGCGAGAGCCAGAGGATCCGGCTTGCAACGCAGATTGGCTCGAGCCTCATGGGCGTTCTCTACATTCTCGACGAGCCGTCCATCGGCCTTCACCAGCGCGATAACGACAAGCTCCTCGACACGCTGCGCCGTCTGCGCGATCTTGGAAACTCGGTTCTGGTCGTCGAGCACGACGAGGACACGATGCGCGCGGCTGATTTCATCGTCGACGTCGGCCCCGGCGCGGGCATTCACGGCGGCGAGATCGTCGCGGCGGGTTCGGTCGACGACATCATCGCCGAGCCGCGCTCGATCACCGGGCAGTATCTCTCGGGCGCAAAAAAAATCCCCGTGCCCACTGAGCGGCGCAAGGGAAACGGCAAGGAGCTCAAAATCTTCGGCGCGGCGGAAAACAATTTGCAGCATCTGGATGTCAGTTTCCCGCTCGGAACGTTCATCTGCGTGACCGGCGTGTCGGGCTCCGGCAAGTCGAGCCTCATCAACGAAATTCTCTACAAGAAGCTCGCCGCGAGCTTAAACCGCGCGCGCACCAGACCCGGAAAATTTGACCGCATCGAAGGCCTCGAGCATCTCGACAAGGTCGTTGGCATCGACCAGAGCCCGATCGGAAGAAGCCCCCGCTCGAACCCCGCGACATACACGGGTCTTTTTGGCGACATCCGTGATCTCTTTGCCTCCACGCAGGACGCAAGAACGCGCGGCTACGGCCCCGGAAGGTTTTCCTTCAACACCAAGGGCGGCCGCTGTGAGGCCTGCTGCGGAGACGGCTTGGTGAAGATCGAAATGCACTTTTTGGCGGACGTCTACGTTCCCTGCGAGGTCTGCCACGGCAGCCGCTATAACCGCGAAACGCTCGAGGTGCGCTATAAGGGCAAAAACATCTCCGAGGTTCTCGACATGACCGCCGAAGAGGCACTCTCGTTCTTTGAAAATCTCCCGAAAATCCGCCAGAAGGTGCAGACGCTCGTGGACGTCGGCCTTGGCTATGTAAAGCTCGGCCAGAGCTCGACCACGCTTTCCGGCGGCGAGGCGCAGCGCGTGAAGCTTGCAACGGAGCTCTCCCACCGCGCAACCGGCAGAACCATCTATATTCTCGACGAGCCCACGACGGGACTTCATATGGCGGATGTACACCGGCTGATTGACGTCTTGCAGCGGCTGGTCGACACGGGAAACACCGTGCTCGTCATTGAGCACAACCTGGACGTGATCAAGGTCGCAGACTACATTCTTGATCTCGGCCCCGAGGGAGGCTCCGGCGGCGGCACGATCGTCTGCCGGGGAACGCCCGAGGATATCGCCGCCTGCGAGCAAAGCTACACCGGCCAGTATCTCAAGAAGCTTCTGAAATAATTGTTTCGCCCCCGCGCGAAAGGAAGGAGCGCCCCATGTCCATTCACGAAGGTCACCGTCAGCGCATGCGCCGCCAGCTCAAAACCAGCGGCATGGACTCGCTGTCCGACGTGCAGGTGCTGGAAGTTCTGCTGTACTACGCCATTGCCCGCGCGGACACGAACCCGATCGCGCACCGGCTGTTAGATCGCTTCGGCTCGCTTTCGGGCGTTCTGGAGGCCGCGCCGGACGAGCTTTTGAAAGTCGAGGGCATGGGCGACGCGGCGGCGCAGCTGATTTCCCTCATCCCGCAGCTGGAACGGCGGCACTTTATTGACCGCAGCGGCCCTGCGAACATCCTGAACTCGACGAGCAAGTGCGGGCAGTATCTCGTTCCGTTCTTCCACGCTGAGCAGGAGGAGGTCGTGTACCTTCTGTGTCTGGACGCGAAGTGCAAGGCGATCTGCTGCGTGCCGGTGCATCGCGGGAGCATCACGGCGGCCTCCATCAGTGTGCGCAAAATCGTCCAGACCGCGCTCAACCAGAACGCGGCCTCGGTCGTTCTCGCGCACAACCACCCGAGCGGCTACGCGCTGCCGAGTCCCGAGGACCTGGACACCACGCGCACGCTGCAAACGGCCTTGCAGGCGGTCGGCATTGTGCTGGCCGACCACATCATTGTTGCCGACGACGATTTTGTCTCGCTGGCAGACGACGGATATCTGGGAGGTTCCTATGGACTTTAAGCTTGTTTCGGAATACAAGCCCACCGGCGACCAGCCGAAGGCGATCGACTCGCTCGTGAAGGGCGTGGAGATGGGGCTGGACGATCAGGTGCTGCTCGGCGTGACGGGCTCGGGCAAAACATTTACGATGGCAAACGTCATCGCGAAATTAAACCGCCCGACGCTCGTGCTTGCGCACAACAAGACGCTCGCGGCGCAGCTGTGCTCAGAGTTCCGCGAGTTTTTCCCCGAGAACGCCGTCGAGTATTTCATCTCGTACTATGATTACTATCAGCCCGAAGCGTACATCGCGCACACGGACACGTATATTGAAAAGGATTCAGCCATCAACGACGAAATTGAGCGCCTGCGGCACTCGGCGACCTCCGCGCTTTCCGAGCGGCGGGACGTGATCGTCGTCTCCTCCGTCTCCTGCATCTACGGTCTGGGCGACCCGATCGACTACAAGAACATGGTCATCAGCCTGCGCACCGGCCAGACGCGCGAGCGAGACGAGCTCATGCGCCGTCTGACGGACATCCGCTACGAGCGCAACGACATGAACTTCACACGAAACACCTTCCGCGTCCGGGGAGACACCCTTGAAATTTACCCCGCCTACTGGGCAGGGCGCGCCATCCGCGTCGAGTTTTTCGGAGACGAAATTGACCGCATTTCCGAGATCAACGCCGTCACCGGCATGCCCGAGCGCGTGGTGCAGCACGTGGCCATCTACCCGGCATCGCACTATGTGGCGTCCAAAGAAAAAATGGCGCGCGCGATGCACGACATTGAAGAAGAGATGTGGCAGCAGGTCAAGTTCTTTGAAGCGCACGACAAGCTGCTCGAGGCGCAGCGCATCCGCCAGCGGACGCAGTATGATTTAGAAATGCTCTCGGAGATCGGCTTTTGCACCGGCATCGAGAACTATTCCCGCGTCATTGCAGGAAGGGCTCCCGGCACGCCGCCGACAACTCTCATTGACTACTTCCCGGATGATTTTCTTCTGTTCGTCGACGAGAGCCACGTGACGCTCCCGCAGGTGCGCGCGATGTACAACGGCGACCACTCGCGCAAGCAGTCGCTGGTCGATTACGGCTTCCGCCTGCCGTCGGCGTATGATAACCGCCCGCTCAAATT
>CAKUNY010000130.1 GCA_934668605.1 uncultured Oscillospiraceae bacterium
TCAAAAAGATCGCGCGGCGGATCGCTGTCGAGCTTGGTGCAAATTTCACACTTTACGCTTGATTTTTCTCCGTTTTGGTCATAGCTATTACGCCCTTGGTGTGGTAGTGTGTGTTGCTGCAAGGAGGTGAGAATGTGGCGAAAAAGCAAACCGACGGAAACCTTGCGCTGGAACAGCAGCGCGTCATAGTCATCCCGGCACACGATGAGTTCGTTGCGCGAAAGCTGCGCGTCGCGGCGTATGCCCGCGTCAGCTCCTCCAGCGAGGATCAGCTCAACTCCTATCGAGTACAAAACCAATATTACTCCGAACTCATCTCCGGCAACCCGGATTGGGAAATGGTCGACATCTATGCTGACGAGGGCATCACCGGCACGTCCGTCGAAAAGCGCGAAGACTTTCGTCGCATGATGCAGGATTGCCGCAAAGGTAAGATCGACCGCATTCTGGTTAAATCCATCTCTCGATTCGCCAGAAATACAAAGGACTGCCTTGCGGCTGTTCGGGAACTTAAGGAGCTTGGCGTCAGCGTCCTGTTTGAAGAACAGGGCATCGACACTGGCAAAGTGTCCAGCGAGATGGTTACGGCAATCATGGCATCCTTAGCGCAAAAGCAAAGCGAGTCGATTTCTGGAAATACCCGCATGGGAATTCAGTGGCGAATGGAATCTGGACACTTTCATATCAGCAATCCACCGCTCGGATAGCCTTATTTTTAGCCTTACGGCAAAAGTGTGTCTAAAACTTACAAGGTATTAGACGGCACAAAGCACTGCAATTCCGGCACAAAAAAGAACCCCGAAGCATGCGAAAACAGGACCCGAAGCCCGCAAGGCGGGTTTCGGGTCCTGTGCTGTCCGCCATCAGGCAGCGCAAAAACAGCTGCTGGCGGCAGCTGCTTCAGAGAGAAAAACAGCGTCCCGTTCTCTTGCCGAAGGAGAAACGGGACGCTGCTTTTTTATATTTATCAGGTCTCGCCCAGCAGGTGCTTCATTTCCGCGATGTATTCTTCCTCAATGCCGGTGAGCCTGTGCTGCTTCATATATACCAGCGCGCAGTCGATGTCCACCGCGTTGATAAGCGGCAAAAAGCGGATGCCCGGCGTACACAGGGAGGTCTGACCGAGGTTCAGGCCAATGTAATACGCGTCCGTTTCGCGCAGAAGATCATAGAGCCCCGCGCGGTCGCTGACAAGGATCCGCTTGGCGACGGTGCGGTAGTCGTAGTTGTTGACGCCCGAACAGTACAGAAGCGGCGAAACATCGCTCTGCGCCATCGTGGCGTGCGGCAGATTGATGAGCTGCTCGATGCAGACGGAGTCTCCCTGCGCGATGGGGTTGTGCTCGCCCAGAAAAATATAGGGCTGACGCGTGGCCAGAACGGAATATTCGAGATCCCGGCTCTTTGCCGTGGCGCGCCAGTAGTCGCGCTTGTCGCCCGAGGCAATGAGGATACCCAGGCTGAACAGGCCGTCGTAAACGTGCTCGATGACCTCCTCCTGCGAGCCCTCGGCAAAGCAGATATTCTGAAATTCACTGTCCTGATGCCGCCGGTAGATGTTGATCATCGCGCGGTTCGCCACGGCGAAGCGGACGGACGAGACACTCAGATGCAGAACGTCCGGCTTCTGGCCGGAAAAATACATTTCCTCCAGATGCTTGTACTGCATATCGAGCTTTGCCGCGTGCTTGAGAAATTCCTCGCCCTGATGCGTCGTTTCAATGCCGGTACTCGATCGGGAAAAGATCTGAATGCCGGTCTCGGCCTCCAGCTCCTTGATGCCGCGGCTCAGGGAAGACTGCGAAATATAGAGCCGCTTGGCCGCGCGGTTGATAGAGCCGCAGCGGCTGATTTCGAGCGCATAGCGAATGTAGTTCAGATTCATTGTATTTCTCTCCCTCTTTCCGCGCGCTCTCCCTGCGCGCGTGCGCTGTTATGCCTTTTCCGGATATCGGGTATTCTAACGAACAATACCCCCGAACATATTGTGATCTCCATTCACAAAATGACCAAAACAGATGCGGTCAAAGCAACACAATCCATAAAAAATGTGCCTGAATCCAGTATAGCATAGTTTTTTGGAAGCGCAAGACTCGAAAAAACAGCTGCTATGCATTTTGAGAATAACGTATATCCGATTTTTCGATTATCACTTTGCCGCCTTTTTGTGCTACCCTAGCTTTAGTACAGATTGCACAGGAATCCGCCAAAAAGGATGTCCACGTTTTGTGGACAATTTTTCCCGGATGTCCGCGCTCTATACCAGAGAAACCGGTTTTCTTCTCTGCACCCTGCACGGGTAAGCACCCGCACGGCGTTTCGCTTTTCCGGTCCGGAAGACGTTCCGAGGCCGCAGAGCCGGATGCGCCGGAATACGATTTGAGATTTGGAGGTCACCGTATGTACGACATTTTGATCCGAAACGGCACGATCATCGACGGCGACAACGCCGCCCCTTATCGCGCAGACGTCGCCATCGTCGGCGACGAGATCGTGAAAATCGGAACCATTGACGAACCCGCCAAGCGCGTCATCGACGCGACCGGAAAAATCGTCACGCCCGGCTTTATTGACATCCACTGTCATTCTGACGCCATCGTCTTCCATGCAGAGAAGAATCCGCTGCGTCTGCGGCAGGGCTTCACAACGGAGCTGATCGGCAACTGCGGCATTTCCGCCGCGCCCGTCAACCCGAAGAATCTGGAGCTGCTGAGCAAATACTGCAATCCCTTCTATTCCAACGTTCCCGTCCCCTATAACTGGACGAGCTACGGCGAATATCTCGATCAGGTCGAGGCAAACCACCCGATGCTCAACACCGCAGGCCTCGTCGGCCACGGCTCTCTGCGCATTGCTGTCTCCGGCTTCGACGCGCGTCCTCTGACGGCGGAAGAGATGGAGACTATGGATAACCTTCTGGCCGAGAGCATGGAGCAGGGCGCGTTCGGCCTCTCCTCCGGCCTCATCTATCCCCCCGGCGTGTTCGCCAATCAGGACGAAATGCTCCATCTGGCGCGTGTGGTGCAATCGCACGGCGGCATCTACACCTCGCATATGCGCAGCGAGAGCAGCGAGCTGATCGAGGCGGTGCAGGAGATCATCGATCTTGCAGAAAAGACCGGCGTCAGCGTCGAAATTTCCCACCACAAGGCGCAGGGCATCAAGAATAAGGGCAAGCCCAAGCAGACGCTCCGCCTGATTCACGAGGCAAACGCGCGCGGCCTGAATATCAACTGCGACGTATATCCCTACAACGCGGCCAGCACGCAGTTCAGCGCCTGCCTTCCGCCCTGGGCGCTTGAGGGCGGCGTCGACAAGCTCGTTGCCCGCTGCTCCGACCCCGAGACCCGGGCGAAGATCATCGCGGACGTCAAGAACGAGAACCCCACCTACGAAAACTTCTTCCAGTACGCAGGCTCCTGGAACCGCGTGCTCATCAACGAATGCAGCGTCAAGGCCTACGAAGGCAAGACCGTCCAGCAGATCGCCGAGGAAAACGGCGAAGATCCGTTCGAGATGGCGCTTGACATCATCAAAAACAGCGACAACAATGTTATGATGATCGTCTTCACGATGGATGAGGAGGACATTTCCCGCATCCTGCAGGATCCCTACTCCATCGTCTGTACCGACGGCTTCCCCGGCCTTGGCCCGTACCATCCCAGATACACCGCCGCGTTTGTGCGGGTGCTGGAAAAGTACGTCAAGCAGGAATATCTGCTGTCCTTGCAGCAGGCCATCTACAAGATGACCGGCATGCCGGCAGACAAGATCGGCATCAAGGATCGCGGCCGCATCGCCGAAAACAAGAAGGCGGATATCGTCGTCATGGATCTTGCAAAGCTGCATGACAACGCCGACTACGTCGCCTACAACGCACTCGCCGACGGCATTGACTACGTGCTCATCAACGGCCAGATTGCGGTTGACGACGGCGCGTTCAACAACATCTGCGCAGGCCGCGTGCTGCGGAACCAGCACTGAGCCGCCGCAAACAAAGGAGCGGTGCAGCATGCATCCACTGACCGAACTCATCCGGGCGGACATGAAGCCCGCACTCGGCGTGACGGAGCCGGGAGCCATCGCATTTGCCAGCGCGAAGGCACGCAGCTATCTTGGCAGCGCACCGGTCGACGAAATCCGGGTGTGCATGAACAGCGGCATGTATAAAAACGCCTTCACCTGCGGGATCCCGAACAGCGCGCATTTTGGAGCGGCCTACGCCGCGGCGCTGGGCGCAATTGCGGGAAATGCGGAACTGGAGCTGGAGGCGCTGCGTGATATCACCCCGGCTGATAATGAAACAGCCGCCGCGCTGGTCGGGAGCGGAAACGTCTCGATCAGCGTCGGCGAGATCACAAGCCGCATCTATATCCGCGCAGCAGTCCGCGCGGGGGGCAGGGAAGCGTCCGTTACGATCGAAGACAGCCACACCAACATTACCCGCATCGAATCAGACGGCAAGGTGCTTCTGGAGCGTGCGGCGGAGGAGACGGCGGAAGAGGCGCATGGCGCGGAAATCCACCGGTATACACTGGCAGATTTGCTGGAGTATGTCCGCTGCGTGGACGCAGAAGAGCTTTCATTTTTGCACGAGGCCTTCCACGTCAATCTCGCGCTCTTTGAAGAGGGGCGCGCAAGCGACCGGCTGACATTCCTGCCGGGGCTGCTTGCGGAAAACGGCGGCGTTGTCTTTTCCGATGACGCGCAGAAGACTGCCTCGCTTCTCTGCAACGGCGCGATCGAGGCGCGCGTGCTCGGCCTGAGCCGGCCTGCCATGAGCGTAACGGGCTCCGGCGCGCACGGGATTATCGCCACGCTTCCGCTCTACGCGGCGGCAAAGGTCGAGGGTCACACGGACGAGGCGCTTCTGCGGGCGACGGCGCTGAGCGCGCTTGTGTGCATGTACATCAAAGAGTACTCCGGCAAGCTTTCCGCGTTCTGCGGCTGTGCCATCGCAGCCGGAACCGGCATGGCCTGCGGACTGGCGCTTCTGCGCGGCGGCGATTTGGCCGTCATGGAGCGCGTTATCCGCAATCTGGCGGCGAGCATCACCGGTATGATCTGCGACGGCGGCAACCAGGGCTGCACGATGAAGGGCATCGTCGCGGTAGACGCGGCCTTTCAGGCGGTCCGACTGGCGCTGCGCGGAATCGATATTTCCCCGGCGCATGGCATCTGCGCTGCGACGCCCGAGGAAACGATGCGCAACATGGGGCGCATCGCCTCTCCGGGCATGGTCGGCACAGAGAAAACCATGATCGATATTCTGAAAGAAAAAGAAAAACAGGAGGGATTTACTGATGGCAGCTGAAAAGAAACGCATCGATCCGGAAAGCAGAGACTATGATTTCAAAAAAGACATTGACGTAGACCCCCGCTTTAAGGTCTGTCTTCGCGAATTGTGCATCAGCTTCGGCGTGTTCGTCGTGTTCGCGGCGGTGATGCTGTATGTGATCTTCGTTGTAGGCGATGGCGATCCCCGGCAGTTCGACTACATCCTCGGCATGCCCGCATGGTACTTCTGGGTATTCGTGGTCTGCGCGGCAACGGCAGTCGTTGTTGCCCTGATCCTCGACAAGTTCTTCACGCACATGAGTCTGGAGTCTGTCGGCGATATCGAAGAAAAGAAAAAGTAAGCGAAACGCTGCAACACGATAGGAGGAAATCACATGGTAGTTTCTACATCGACAAAAATCGTCGTTATCATCGTCTTCGTCCTCTATACCGCGGCTCTGCTCGTCGTCGGCTGGCTCTACAAGAGAAAGCTCGATAAGCAGAAGGGCGAATTCACCGACAACTTCTATACCGGCGGACGCGCCATGGGTGCGCTGCTCGTTGCGATGATGGT
>CAKUNY010000131.1 GCA_934668605.1 uncultured Oscillospiraceae bacterium
CAAAACAAACGAGATTATTATGAGGTTCTGGGCGTCGAGAAAAACGCATCCGATGCGGAGATCAAGAAGGCTTACCGTAAGCTTGCCATGAAGTACCACCCCGACCAGAACCCGGGCGATAAATCGGCAGAGGAAAAATTCAAGGAGGTCAACGAGGCCTACGAGGTTTTGTCTGACGCGGACAAAAAGGCGCGCTACGACCAATATGGCTTTGCGGGCGTCGACCCGAACTTTAACCCCAACGCGGGCGCAGGCTTCGGCGGGTTTGGAGGGTTCGGCGGCTTCGGCGATCTGGGCGATATTTTCGGCGACTTCTTCGGCGGCGGCGCATCGTCCTCCGCGAGAAGATCGGGGCCGAGCAAGGGACAGAACGTGGTCGCGGAGATCGAGATCAGCTTCGAGGACGCGGCCTTCGGCTGCGAGCAGCAGATCACGTATTCGCGCATTGAATCCTGCCCGACCTGCCACGGCTCGGGCTGCAAGGACGGCGCGCAGCCGGAAACCTGTACGTATTGCCGGGGCACCGGAACGGTGCGCACGCAGCAGAATTTCATGGGCATGACGATGCAGTCGCAGCAGCCGTGCCCCAAGTGCGGCGGCGCGGGCAAGATCATCAAAGATCCCTGCCAGACCTGCAAGGGCAAGGGCAAGGTGCGCCACACGAAGACGCTCAAGGTGTCCGTCCCGGCGGGCATCGACAACGGGCAGTCGTTCCGTGTGCGCGAAGAAGGAAACGCGGGCTCCAACGGCGGCCCGAACGGCGATCTTCTCGTGACGGTCACGGTGCGCAAGCATCCGCTCTTTACAAGAGACGGGGCAAACGTTCTGTGCCAGATGCCGATCTCCTTTACGCAGGCGGCGCTCGGCGCGACGATCGAAGTGCCGACGTTAGATGGCAAGGTGCGCTATAACATCCCCGAGGGCACGCAGACCGGCACGACCTTCCGCCTGCGCGGCAAGGGCATTCCGTACGTGGGTTACAAGACGCGCGGCGACCAGTTCGTGACCGTTGTGGTCGAAACGCCGACGAAGCTGACGAAGGAGCAGAAGGAGCTGCTTCGGAAGCTGGAAAACGGCGGAGACGATACCCAGCCCAAAAAGAAAGGCTTTTTCGAAAAGCTGAAGGAAGATATGGAATAACTACCATCCATCGATGACCCCAATCCATAAAAAATCCGTCCCGGCGTGTGAAGTGACTGCCGGAACGGATTTTTTGCGCGTTCTGAGAGGTTATTCGGTGAACGTGTAGCGGATGAGAATGCCCCTGCCGTCGCCGGTGGTAATGACGGTGTCGCCGGAGGCGTTCTTGCCGGAGTCGAGAACCGGGTAGCGGCCGTTCTGTGCGACGTAGCGTTCCGGGCTCTCGGCGAAGATCTCCTTGAATTCCTTCTTTGCGTGCGCCTCGCCGCCGCAGGGGTTGATGGTTTCAATCAAAAGCTCGTATTCGTTCATGGCTGTCTCCTTTCCGCCTGAGGGCGGTGTGTTTACAGATAGTGTACCACGAATGGAGAAAAACTTGCAAATGGGCGAAGTGCACAAGGTTAAAGGAGCATGCTTGAAAGCAACGGTTGTACGGGCTAGAGCAACAATGCATGATTTTTTCTCCATATATGAACCAATCTTTTTATCAGGAGGGACATATATGAGCAAAGAGGCAACGGGAAGTCATGGGCAGATCGTAGGCAGTGCGTCGTATTTCAGCCAGATCAATCGATCAACCTTTTGGGGAAACCTTCCGCATGCGGACGGCTTCGATTACGGAAGAGTGCTGCGAGAACTGGCAGGTCGGGCGGACAGCGCAATCAGCAGCGTCTATGACGATCTGCAAAGAAGGAAGGATGCGTTAATTGCGATCCCAGAATCAGACAGGAAAAAGCTTGCAAAACAGGTAAAAGCGCTATATGATGTAAGTAGTATGGGCGGTGGCTTCGGAAGCCGAAGCAGCGACTGCATCAGTCTTCTGGAATCGTCCGATGGAAGCAGCTTTTCGTTCTTTACGAAAAACGAACTGAATGAAGCGGCAAAGAAAATAAAAGACAGCTGGACGTTTTCCAGCACGGAAGCGGAGGCATTGGTGGAACGGGCGGCCAAATGGGGAATTGACTGGGCAGCCGACGGAGACGAGAAGAAACGGAACTTTTTAAAGGAGATTGAGGAAGGGAAGGGACAGCGGTTTTTATCGGAAGCGCTGGAGGCATATAAAAAGCTCGGAAATAACAGTGATCTGAGCGGGCGAAGCGGCTACCGAATTGGAAGCGACAGCTATATGCATGCATTGGAGCGGGATGTGTTTGGCTGCAATATTCCGTCTTCCTATGGCGCGGATTGGGGAAACCCGCAGTACGAAAAGCTGCTGCGCGAGGCGCTTCAGGAAATTGCGTCGCAGATACAGAGCAATCTGGAGGAAGCGCAACGCAACAACTGGTATATGCGCGACGAGAATGCGGAGCATATGCGAGAGGCGATTCGCAATCTGGAAAAGTGCGGAATCAGCACGTTTTCCTAGGGTGTATCTGAAAACTCATGATGTGACCGGCAGCGAGGGATTTTTACGTTGCGCAAGACATTTTTCCGCAGGAATACTGACGTATTTCAAGGAAAAATGGTGCGGCGCAGCGTGAAAAGACCCGCTGTCCGGGTGCGTTGGGAGTTTTCAGATACACCCTATGCCGGAATTGTCGACAAGCTCTCGTGGTTCGTGGGTGGAGACAGCTATAAAATCCGGCAGCTCCAGCAGAAGCTGAACGAAACGGGTGCGGTAGACCATCTGACGGAGGATGGCGTCTACGGCAAGAAAACACATAATGCGTGGCTGGATTTTCTGGATAAGCTTGCGCATTGCAGTGCGCCGACACTGGCCTGGACAGATTTAACGCAAAGCAAGCTGTCAAAAGTTCAACTTGGGGGTACAACATATGCTAACAATAACGGCTTGACCAATGCGTTTCTCTATCCAGGCAAGAGACCGTATATTCATTTCGACCCACCGCATCCGAATAAGCATTTGACGGTTAACGGGAAGAAAATACCGATTGATTTTCCGCATATTAACCTTGATGAGAATTTGGTTGGGCATGATGCCATCTATGATAAGCTTTTTAAAAAATACAATCACCACGCAATTAGCGATGAAGCATATGCGGTGCTATCGCGTATGGATAAGGTGCAAAAAGTAGTTAGAATTGGCGGAAGAATTTTGCTTGTTTGCGGTATTGCGCTGGACGCATTGGAGCTTGGAAAGGCAATTGAGGATGATTTACATGATGCAGACGGAAAACTTGGCAGGAAAACGCTGTCAACGGCGGCCAGCATTGGCGGACAATGGGGCGGCGCTGCTTTGGGCGCAAAGCTTGGTGCGATGCTTGGTGCCGCCACTACAATTTATGCGCCGGTTGCAGTTCCGATTTTAAGCCTTGTTGGAGGAGCCGTGGGCGCATTCGCAGGAGATGCATTGGCAAAATGGGTCGTTGATATTACGTATGTAGGAGCATGACATGGGACTTTTAGGACTACTATTGGAGTGGTTGTTTCCGACGCGCGAGGAGCCGCCGCACGAGGACTATCACATTGATCTCTATCAGAAAGACGGCGTAGATATGCTGAGCCTTCTGCGTTGGGAGCGCGGACAGCGCAATTTTGCGCTCTGGCTGGAGGTCATGGAGCGGTTGATGGCCGGGAAGCCGTGCATCACCTATGAGGAGGGCTGGAACAGCTGCACGCGAAATTGGAAGATGAAAAGAACTGAAATCACCTATTACGAGACGTTTGCGATGCATTACGGGCAGGAGCATTTACTTGACAGCGAAACACACACGCGCTTCACGGATGGCTGGAAGGAGATCTTCTCGGTTGGCACCGGCATAGACCGGGCAATGCTGGATACAAAGTATTTCGATTACGCAGAGGAATGCTATGGCCCATGGAACAGCGCGACGACGGTGTATGCCCTGAAGGAACTGCCAGCGTGCAAAACGCTGGACGAAGTGCGGGCATATACAAAGCAGCCGGGGGTGTTTTCCATATACTATGACATTGACGAGGACTGGCTGGATATGACGCTGCCGGACGAGGAAACGAAGCGGTTCGTTATTAAGACCATCCGGGAAATCATGACCGCACACGGGAAAACTCTGGATGCGCCGGAGGAGGGGTAGCATGGGACGCTGGAACAGACCGTGCAGGACGTTTGCCGCGAGGGCGGGCACGAGCTGACGCTTCTGCTGGGAGAGGCACAAGAATAACCGCGGGGCTGCAATTTTGCAGCTCCGCGGTTTGTGTCAGCCGATCTCCACGCGCTTTTGGGGATACGCGGGGAGCCAGTGGCCGAATTTGTAGTAGATGAGGAACATAACGGATGCGGCCGCCCAGGTGATGGGGTAGCAGAGGGCGATGGTGAGATTGCTCAGGTGCGGGAAGGTCATCGTGAACAGCAGAATCAGCCGCAGCACGCACGCGCCGAAGAGCGTGATAATGGTCGGCTTCACAGCGTTTCCGACGCCCCGCATCATCGACGACATCACCTCCGTTGCCGAGAACAGGAAATAGCACGGGGCGAGGTAGCCGATGATCACGCGCCCCTGCTCAACGACTGCCGGGTCAGAGTTAAACAGGCGAATCGTCCAGTCGCGCGTCAGGAAAATGCCGCCTCCGATGAGCGCGCACATCGCGAGGTGCAGCAGAAAGCCGACGCGCATCGTCTCAAAAATCCGGTCTTTTTTGCGCGCGCCGTAGTTCTGCCCCGCGAAGGCCATGACGGCGATGCCGATGGCGTTGTTGATCGGCCAGAAGATGCCGTCCAGTTTCCAGTAGGCCGACCAGGCCGCGACGGTATCGGTGCCGAGCATGTTGATGGCCTTTTGGACATAGACGTTCGTGATGTTATAGAGCGTGCTGGAAATGCCGGCGGGAAGGCCGATAACGAGCATGCGCTTGAGCAGCCATGCGTCCGGGCGAAGCTTCTTGAATTCGAGGTGATAGTCCCCGCTTGCGCGCTGGAGCGTATGAAGAACCAGCCACGCGCAGATGATCTGAGAAAGGCTCGTCGCGATCGCCGCGCCCGCGACCTCCATTTTAAAGACCGCGACAAAGAGAAGATCCAGGATCGTATTGACGATCGTGCAGACGACGAGAAACAGCAGCGGCCGCTTCGAGTCTCCCAGCGCGCGGAGGATGCCGCTTCCCATGTTGTAGATCATGGAGGGAATCATACCGGCAAAGTACCAGACGAGGTAGTCCTTGGAGTACTGCATGGTATCGGCGGGGGTTTTGAGCACGGGAAGAAGCAGCGGCGCGGCGGTCATGCCGAGAAGCGTTGTCAGAGCGCCCACCACCACGGCCAGAAACACCGCCGTATGCACGGCCTTGCTTACCTGCTCGTGCTCCTGCGCGCCCGCGTGCTGCGAAATGACGACGGAAGCGCCCGAGGACAGGCCAACAAAGAAGTTTACGATCAGGTTAATGAGCACGATGTCCGACCCGCCGACTGCCGCGAGCGCGGTTTTGCCGACGAACTGGCCGAGCACGACCGCGTCGACCGCGGAATACAGCTGCTGCAAAAGCGTTCCCAGCATGATCGGCAGGAAGAACGCCAGCATCCCCTGCAAGACGGGACCCTCGGTCATGGAGCTCTGTTGGAAAAGCGTGCGCTTCATGAAAATTCTCCTTTCGGCGCAAATCGCAAAGATTTGAGGTCAAAGACTGTCGAAAAACCTTCCAGACCAATGATTTCGGAAAGGAAGATAGTGTGAAAGAAACCCATCAGGGGTGTCCTTCGCGTTCAATCAACCACTTTTTCAAACTTTTCTGAAGTTTGAAAAAGTGCTCAGCGTGTCAAAAAAGTCATTTTT
>CAKUNY010000132.1 GCA_934668605.1 uncultured Oscillospiraceae bacterium
AGTATCATACCCCATTTTTCACGCTTTTGCAAGAAGTTCCTGCACCCGGTCGACCTTCTCCCACGGAAGATCGAGTTCGGGTCTTCCGAAGTGACCGTAGGCCGCGACCTGCTGATAGATCGGCCGGCGCAGATCGAGCGCCTTGATGATGGCCGCCGGACGAAGGTCAAAGCATTCTCTCACGATCTCGCCGAGGCGTTCATCGGACACCTTGCCCGTTCCGTAGCTGTCAACGAGCACGGACACCGGCTGCGCCACACCGATGGCGTACGCCAGTTCCAGCTGGCACTTGTCGGCCAGTCCCGCCGCAACGAGGTTCTTTGCAATATACCGCGCCATGTAGGCAGCGCTCCGGTCGACCTTCGTGGGGTCTTTCCCCGAGAACGCGCCGCCGCCGTGCGCCGCGTAGCCGCCGTAGGTATCGACAATGATCTTGCGCCCGGTCAGACCGGAGTCTCCCACCGGACCGCCGATGACGAATCTGCCCGTCGGGTTCACGAGGAACTTCGTATTGCCGTCGAGCAGCTTCGAAGGAAGATTCGGCTTGATGATCTCCTCAATGACCGCCTCGCGCAGATCGGAAATCGCGATGTCCGCCGCGTGCTGTGTGGACACGACGACCGTGTCGATCCGCTCGACCTCGCCGTGCTCGCCGTACTGCACGGAAACCTGGCTCTTGCCGTCCGGCCGGAGCCACGGAAGACGGCCGTCCTTTCTCGCCTTTGTCAGTGCCTTCGTCAGATTGTGCGCGTAGGAAATGGGCGCCGGCATCAGCTCCTTGGTTTCGTTGCAGGCAAAGCCGAACATCATGCCCTGATCGCCTGCGCCCTCCTGATTGGCGTCGTCATACGATGCGTCCACGCCCATCGCGATATCCTCCGACTGCTTGTCGATCGCCGTCAGCACCGCGCAGCTTCTGCCGTCGAAGCCGAACTCCGCGTTATCATAGCCGATCTTCGTAATGGTGTCTCTCGCGATGCCCGCGATGTCCACATAGCAGTTCGTTGTGATCTCGCCCATCACCAGCACAAGACCCGTAGTCGTCGCACACTCGCACGCCACGCGTGCCTGCGGATCCTTGGCCAGAATCGCGTCCAGTACGCCGTCGGAGATCTGGTCGCAGATCTTATCGGGATGTCCCTCGGTTACCGATTCGGACGTAAAAATTCTCTTGCTCATTTACTTTGTTCTCCTTTCGTCGTCTGGGGAAAAGAAAATGCACTTTGCATACCTGCAAAGCGCACGAAATCTGGTTTTCCCTCATCTTTCGATTGCTTCGCCGGAATTGGCACCTTGCAGAAAGCAGGTTGCCGGACTTCATCGGGCCGTTCCCTCCGTCACTCTTGATAAGGCTATTTGATTGTCGTACCTATTATATGCGCTTTTTTCAAAATGTCAACCACATTGTGTCTGTTTTCCCGCAGTTTTGTCCATACTCTGAAAGATGAGACGCTTGTTGTACATTGTTCATACTTTGTCTGTAGACTTCTCCCGCCGTTTCGGGTAAGATGAGGAGTACTGATGAAACTGCGTCACGCAAAAAGGTAGGTTGACATATGAAAGAGCTCCGCAAAAAATTTGAACGCTTCTGTCTGAAAAACCGCAATCGCGGCATTCCGAACCTGATGCTCGTCATCGCCATCGGCAATCTGATTGCCTACGCCCTGTCCGTCATCGACCCCAGCAAGGTCGTCTACCGCTTTCTCTGCTTCTCCTCAAGCAAAATTCTGCAAGGGCAGGTCTGGCGGCTGTTCACCTATGTGTTCACGTACCTGCTCGACGTTCAGGGCTATTATCTGCTCCTGGCCGTTGTCAGTCTCTTCTGCTATTACCAGTTCGGCAAGATGCTGGAAAATTACTGGGGTACCTGCCGCTTTAACCTCTATTATCTCACGGGCGTCCTTCTGACGGACCTCGCCGGTCTTCTTCTCGGCTACAGCGTCACCTCGACCGACCTGAACCTCAGCCTGTTTCTCGCCATCGCGACCCTCGCCCCCGACACGAGAGTCCTTCTCATGATGTTCATCCCCGTCAAGATGAAATACATGGCCTGGGTTTACCTCGGCTTCACGGCCCTGAACGTTATTCTCCTGCTTCCGGCGGGTCTTTTCTCGTTCTACTGGCTGATGCCCCTTGTTCCGCTCCTGAACTACTTCCTTTTCTTCGGCTCGGACATTCAGAACCTCTTCCCGGACTCCTGGCGCTACCGCCGTCCGAAGCAGCACAAAACCGCCTACCCCTCCGGCGCAAAGCCGAACGCCAACTGGGCCGCCGGCTATCAGTCCAAAACCGGCGAGCGCCCCTACCGCCACAAATGCACCGTCTGCGGCCGCACCGACACAGACTATCCGAACCTCGAGTTCCGCTACTGCTCCAAGTGCAACGGCTATTACTGCTATTGCATGGATCACATCAATAACCACGTGCACATCCAATAAAACTCCAAAACACGCGTAGGGGGCGATGCCCACATCGCCCCCTACGAACCTCCCAGAAAGTTCGTACGCGCACGCTGGAAAAGCGCATACCAACCGCCCCGCAATCGCTCGATTGCGGGGCGGTTTGCAGTTCCTTTTAAATTGTATCCAGAAGCGGCGAGGAAAGCACCTCGTCAATGGCAGGAACCGAGTCTCCCGCGCCGGGTCTTGTGACGGCGATCGCGCTGGCGACCGTCGCCTGCCGGAGCGTGTCGCGCATGGAAAGCCCCTGCAAAATGCCGCGCACAAAGTAGCCGATGAACGTATCTCCCGCCGCCGTCGTGTCGACCGCGTCCACATGGCACGCGCCCAGGCGCACCGTCTCGTCCGCGCTTTTGTATAAGCACCCGCTTTTCCCCATCGTGAGCATGATGCCCATGCCGGGGTATTTCTGCATCAGCGTCCCGGCGATCTCGTCAAAGTCCGTCTTGCCGGAAAGACCCGCGCCCTCGATCTCATTGACGATCAGCCATGTGACCGTCTCGAGGGGATAGCCTAAAATCTCCTGCCCGTAGGGCGCGGCATTGAAGGCAATGCGAAGGCCTCTTTCGTGCGCCTTTTTCATAATGTAGGGCATGTTGTTGATCTCGTTCTGCAAAACCAGCACATCGCCTGCGGCAAAGTGCGAGAGCACCTCGTCGGCATAGCTTTCCGTGATCTGCCGGTTCGTGCCGCCGTATAGGATGATGCAGTTCTGGCCGTTTTCATCGACCTGAATGATCGCGTGCCCGTTCGCGCCCTGCCCGAGCCGCATGAGGCTCGTGTCCACGCCTGCCGCGTTCATTTTATCGAGCAGGAACTGCCCCTCCTGTCCGTAAAGTCCCGCGTGATAGACCTCCGTGCCCGCTTTTGCAAGCGCGATGGACTGGTTGAGCCCCTTGCCGCCGCAGCCCGTGGTCAGCGTTTTGCACGGCGCCGTCTCGCCGGGTTTGATGAAATGCTCCATCTGATAGACGTAGTCAATATTCAAAGAACCGAAATTCAGAACCTTCATAAATTAGCCTCCTTGCCAGATGTTCCTGTATCCATAACGTATACCACCCATCCGCACTTGTCAAGCGCTAATGACGCATCGCGCCAAATTCCGTTCGCCATCGCAGTCTTTTCCCCGAAGGTGAAGCCGCACTTGACCGCGAGCGCAAAGCGCGGTATAATACCAGGTATCAACGATCAGGAGGCTCGCCCATGAAAACCGGGATTGATACCATCTGGGAAGACCGCAAGCGCATTTTGGGTATGCCCATCAGCTTCACGAAATACTATCTGTCTGAGGATCGTCTGTTCGTTCAGACAGGGCTTTTGAGCATGAAGATCGAAGAAACGCTTCTGTACCGCGTGACGGATATCTCTGCGCGCGTGGGTCTTTTCCAGCGCATCTTCGGCGTCGGCACGATCATCATCCATTCGTCCGATAAGAGTACGCCCCACATTGCCCTCGTAAACGTCAAAGAGCCGCTTGTCGTCAAGGAACTCATCCACAAGCACGTCGAGGCGATGAAGGTTTCGCGCAACATCCGCGTCAGCGAATTTCTCGACGACGGCCCCTCCGCGCCCGACCCGTGCGCCCACATGGAACACAAATAAAATCGTCTGCCGCCCGCCGCAAACAGTTTGCGGCGGGCGGCTTCGCGGTTTTTGGGGAATTATGCATTTTGTTCCAGAAATTCTGCGATCTCCCGGCCGATGGGACACTCCGCCCTATACGGGCAGCCCGCATCAAAATTGCAATCCGCTTCCCATGTGCCTTCATCGTCCTGCTCCAGAAAAACGAGCCGCGAACTGTCCAAAACCCGGCAGTAGCCGGAAAAATTTTTTTCCATGTTTTTTCTCCTTGATTCTTCTGTGAATTTCGGTTTTCTGTTTTATTTGACTGCGGTTTTCTTGGTTTCGTTTCTTTCGGTTTTTTATTCTCTTTTTATTATACCTCCTTTGGGAAAACTTGACTAGACGTACCTGAAAATTTGTGTTATATTGAACGCTGTTATGTCAAAATTGATATTCGCATCTTGAATATAGTATATTGCATATTCCGCTTCTTTGTGCTAGTATAATCAAGAAGTGTTAATTTTTTGCAAATTTCTTGTGCGAAATGTAAAGAACACATCTCATCTGCCCGCTCGGGCGCGAAATTTCTTTACAGCTCGTGAATTTCCAGAAAACAGGTGATTGTCCCTCATGCACCATGTCCAGTTCATGCAGAAGTTCTGCCGGGGAATCGCGCTGGTCGGCCAGCTCGGCTTCTCGCTCATCACGCCGCCGGTGGTTCTGCTGTGGCTTGCGCACTGGCTGCAAACAAAATACGGCCTCGGCGTCTGGGTGACTATCCTCGCGCTGATCCTGGGGCTTCTGACCTCGGCCAGCACCGCCCTGCAACTTTATCGAAAGCTGACTGCAAAAAAGAAAGATAATTCGCCCAAGCCCCCGCGCGGGTACGGCGATCATATTTGAAAGCCCAAGGGGGAATGCGAATGAAAGTCCAGAAGGCCGTCTTGAAAGAGACGGGTCATATCGCCATCGGTGTTCTGATCGCGGACGTCATCATGTGCGTCGTCTTCGCGCTGCTGAAAAAATTCGACTACACGGTCGTGCTCGGCGCGCTGCTCGGGACGGTCATTGCCGTGGCGAACTTCTTTTTCCTCGGCTTGACGCTGCAAAAGGCCGTCGGCATGAAGGAATTTGCCTCCAAATACGTCCGCCAGTCCTACAGCCTGCGCATGTTCTTCTGCTTCGCGGGCGTAGCGGTCAGTGTTTTTGCTCCGTGCTTCCACCCCATCGCGGCGATCATCCCGCTGCTCATGCCGCAGCTCGTCATTTACGCGATGCGCGCGCTCGGGCTCTACAAGCCGGACAAACCCAAGGAGAACCCCGCCGAAGCGGCCAAAATAGATTCTGATTTGGAAGGAGACCGTTCGTAAATGAATGTCAATATTCAGGGCGCGCCAATTTATTTCGAGATCCCCATTCTGGGCGGCATCCCCATCACGGCAACGCTGGTTGTCAGCTGGGGCGTGATGCTGGTGCTGACGCTGGTCTGCATCTGGCTGACGCACGATCTGAAGGTCCGCAACATCTCCAAGCGGCAGGCCATTGCGGAAAAGATCGTCCTCACCGCCGAAAACTTCGTCCGCAATAACATGGGAGAAGCGTGGATGCGCTACACGCCGTTTGTCAGCACCATCTTCGCCATGTCCATCTTCTCGAGCCTGTCGTCTCTCGTCGGCCTCTGGCCGCCCACGGCAGACGTCTCGACGACTCTTGCCTGGGGCATTGTCGTGTTCGTCATCATTACATATACGAAGC
>CAKUNY010000133.1 GCA_934668605.1 uncultured Oscillospiraceae bacterium
GACACGAACGGGAACGTCACGCCCGTGAGCGGCAGAATATCCGTCGTGCCGAACACGTTCAGCATCGCCTGCACGACGTAGATCGTCACCGCGCTGGCCGCGCCGATGGCGTAGAAGCAGCTTCTTCCCTGCGGGAGCGAGCGCACCACGAACGCCGCCAGAATCACAATGGCCGCAACGCAGAGCATCGCCAGAAGCAGCCCCCACTCTTCGCTCACGAGCGCAAACACAAGATCAGTGTCCGCCGCGCCCACGTGATGGAGCCACCCCTTTCCCGCGCCGAGGCCAAACAGACCGCCCGAGGCGATGCACATGAGGGCTCTGGTCTGGGAGTAGCCGGTCGTGGCGGCGTTTTCCCAGACGTGCCCCCACGCGGAGAAGCGCTTCATCGCGTAGGGCTTGAATTGCAGCGCCAGAACGCCAGCAAACCCCGTCCCCGCGCAGGCCAGAGCGATGGTCGCAAAATTGCCGGAGCGCAGAAACGCGATGATGAGAAACGTCACAAAGAAGATGATCGCCGTGCCGAAATCGTTCATGAGCGCCAGGCAGCCGCAGATGGCCGCCGAATAGCCGATGAACAAAATCAGGTTCCGCTTTGCCATCAGGCGTTGAAGCGTCGACGCGCCCGCGAACACGAAGCAGATCTTCACCAGCTCCGACGGCTGGAACGACACGCCGCCCAGCTGCATCCAGTTCTTCGCGCCGAATTTTTCAACGCCGAGCACGAGATTTGCCGCCAGCAGCAAAATGCCGCCCGCCGCCGCGAGATACCGGATCTTCTTCGCCCGCTCCAGATCGCGCAGGCTCCAGCTGACGGCCAGGTATGCAAAAATGCCGCACAAGACGGCGATGAGCTCTTTTCGGATGGCGTCCGGCGCGGAGGTCGAGACGACGCACAGACCCATCGTCGTGAGGAAAAACGCGACAGTCTCTACATCGAAGCTTCGTCTTTTTGCCAGACGCAAAAGCGCAAAAAGCCCCCACTGCATCGCAAGAAGCGCCAGAAAGCCCGGCAGAATTGCCTCCGCGTTTTCCGGCAGATGGATGCACAGCTGCGCGCAGGCGATCAGCTGAAAAAGCGTCAGAAGCAGCAGCGTCAGCCACGGGCGCACGACTGCGCGCCGGGTTCTGGCCTCGGCCTGAATGCGCTCCTGCTCCTGCGTGATGGGAACGAGCGTAAACTCCACGCCGCCAAACGACAGCACGTCTCCGAAGCGCACCACGGATAAGCTCTGCTGTCTGCCGTTCACAAAAACGCCGCCTGTCGAGCCCGCGTCCATGACCGTCCAGCTGCCGTCGTCGTAGCGCGTGAGCACGGCGTGGGTGCGCGAAATTGTCGGATACTCGAGCGTCACGTCGCAGCCCTTGCCGCGCCCGATGAGGCTCTCCCAGTGCATGACCGGGATGCGGTCGCCCGTGGGGCCTGCCAGCCACGCCCAGACCTCCGGCTCGCGCCGGAACATCAGAAGCGATTTTCCGCAGCGGATGAGAATCACGAGCGCCAGCAGCGGAAAGACATAGCGAAGCGCTCCGTCCAGCGCCAGAAGCTCCGGGGCAGCGTTCACCGTGTCTAAAAATTTCGTTAAGATTTCCTGCATGGTCTTCTCCTGTAGGTTCAAAAGAAGCTGCCGCAGATGCAGCAGCCTCTTACATGTGTCTTCCGGGATGGTTCATACGTTTCCGGAAACCCTCCGGGATGTTCGTAGGGGGCGATGCCCACATCGCCCCAAGGGAAGTTGCGAATTCGCCGGAGTTTTCCGTAAAAACGGTTCGTTCCGCCGGGTCGATGTGGGCATCGACCCCTACGCGTTGGTTTGCGGCACGTCCTCCTGCGAGGCTTCCTCCGCCGGTTCGTCGAGATCGGCAACCTCATGGATATCATAATACGCGTCCGTAACGGTCGTCTTCTGCTTTTTGCGCAGAGCGGAGTTTACGACGTCGCTGATGATGAGGTAGATGACCGCGAACACCGGCACGCCGAGGAGCATGCCCGCGAAGCCGAAAATGCCCGCCGCGACCGTGATCGAAATGAGCACCCAGAAGCCCGAAATACCGACGGTATTGCCGAGAATCTTGGGGCCGATGACATTGCCGTCCACCTGCTGCAAAACGATGATGAAAATGATAAAATAGAACGCCTGCAGCGGCTCGACCAGCAGTATGATGAGCGCGCTCGGAACCGCTCCGATAAAGGGGCCAAAGACCGGGATGACGTTCGTCACGCCGACGATCGTCGCAATCAGCGCGGTGTAAGGCATCTTCATGAGTGTCATGCAGATGTAGCACAGAACGCCGATGATCGCCGAGTCAATGATCTTTCCGATGATGAAGCCGGAGAAAATGCGGTTGATATTGCGGCCGAGGTCTAACAGGTGGTTGGCAGCCGAGGGCTTGAAGGCCGCGACGACCATCTTCTTCGCCTGCGCCTGAAACGTGTCCTTCGACCAGAGGATGTAAATGGAGGCGACCAGACCGATGATGAAGTTTGTGATCGATTTCACGACCGCCATCACGGACGTGGTAAGCGTCGCGAGAATCTTCTGCACATCGCTCAGAAAGCTCGTCTTGACCCAGTTTTCCACATAGCTCTGAATCGTATCGAGCGCCCGCTCGACATACGTCCGGATCTCGGGGTTGTCCTCGAGCACATTGACCGCCCATTTTTCGAGGCTCTGGTAATATTCCGGCGCGCTGTCCACGATGCTCATGACGCTCTCATAGAGCTGCGGCAGCAGCATCGCGAAGAACGCGTAGACGATGAAGGCCGCGAAGATAAACGCGAAAACGAGCGCAACGGCGCGGCTCAGCTTATCGGCCTTTCCTTCCTTCATGCCCCGCTTTTTGAGAATCGGGCGGAGGCGAAGGTCGACGAAGTTTACGATCGGGTTCAGCAGGAACGCAATCACAATGCCCGAAACGAGCGGCGAGAGAATCTTTCCGATCGCACCAAGCAGCGAGAAAAAGCCCGGAAGATTCGTAAAAATCACCACCAGCAGAATGCTGATGAAAATGACAATGAGAGCCGTCAAGCCCCATTTAAAATACCGCCGGTCGCGCTCTTCGTGCATGCGTCTTCCCCCTTAACCACTTTGCTGTAAGAGTACCATATTCGAAAAATTCCGTCAAGGATATTAAGGATATCTTCACAATTTGTTTGCGTCTGCCGCCTGGTCATATTCCCGCAGCAGCGCAATCTCCGCCGCGTACCCCGGAAGCTCGTTGGGCGTTTCGAGGATCATCGGAAGGCCGCGTAGTACCGGGTGCTCGATGATGCGGTAAAACGCATCCAGGCCGACATAGCCCTCGCCAAGCCGTTCGTGCCGGTCTTTGTGCGCGGCCATCGGGTTTTTGCTGTCGTTGAGATGCAGGGTGCGAAGCTTTGACAGCCCGATCTCCCGGTCAAATTCCTCCAAAACCGCGTCTAAATTTCCCGCGATATCATACCCCGCGTCATGCACGTGGCAGGTATCGAGGCACACGCCGAGCTTTTCCGGCATGGCTGCTCTGCCCATGATCTGCCGTAGCTCGCAGAACCGTCCGCCGACCTCCGTGCCCTTGCCTGCCATCGTCTCAAGGAGCACCGTGGTCGTCTGCCCTTCAAACATCGCAAAGTCCAGCGTCTCGGCAATTTTCCGGATCCCTTCTTCCAGCCCCTGCCCGACGTGGCTTCCGGGATGGAAATTATAGAAATTTCCGGGCACGTATTCCATGCGGCGAAGATCGTCCCGCATCGTATTGCGCGCAAACTCGAGCGTTTTTTCCTCCTTTGCGCAGGGGTTCAGCGTATAGGGCGCGTGCGCGACGATGCGGCCGAGTTCCCCCGCGTTTTGCATTTGCACGAGCGCCGCCGCGTCGGCAGGGTCGATCTGCTTTGCAGCGCCGCCTCTGGGGTTGCGGGTAAAGAACTGAAAGGTGTTCGCGCCGATCGACAGCGCTGTCCGCCCCATCGCGGCAAAGCCCTTGGACGAAGATAGGTGACAACCAAGATATAACATATTTTTCTCCAAATTGTAAAATTTTCTTGAACCGGATATATCGCAGCCAAAATGACTTGTCATTTTTTCGGTTTTCAGGTAAAATTCGGATAAAGGAGGCGATACTATGGCGAGGTCTGAAAACCAGAAGCTCAAGCTCCTGTATCTCAAGGAGCTGTTTGAAACGCAGTCGGATGAGGAACATATTTTGTCCATGCAGGACATTGTGTCGTATCTGGCCGCGCACGGCATTCGCGCCGAGCGCAAGAGCGTCTACGCGGACGTTGCGTGTTTGCAGGCGTATGGGATGGACATCGTTTTGCAAAAAGGCCCCGGCGGCGGATACTTTCTGGCCTCGCGTCCGTTTGAGCTGGCAGAGCTCAAGCTGCTCTCCGGCGCGGTACAGGCGAGCAAGTTCCTGTCGGAGCGCAAATCCGTCGCGCTTATCGAAAAGCTCTCGTCTCTTTGCAGTACATACGAGGCCGCGCAGCTCAAGCGGCAGCTGACCGTCCGTGACCGCGTCAAGTCGATGAACGAGAGCGTCTACTATACCGTCGACCGCATCCACGAGGCCATCGCCAGAAACCTTCAGATTCGCTTCCGCTACTTTGACTGGGGCGTGGACGGCCGCAAGCACGAGCGCCCGGGCGACTATTTTGCGAGCCCCTACGCGCTCGTCTGGGATGATGAAAATTACTATCTCATCGCGCACTCCGAGCGCCACGGTCTGACGCACTACCGCGTGGACAAGATGGCAAAGCTCACCATCAGCAATAAGCCGCGCATTGTGACGGAGGAAGCCAAAAATCTCGATCTCACGCGCTACGGAAAGGCGGTCTTCGGCATGTTCTCCGGGCAGGCGCAGCAGGTAAAGCTCCGCTTCCAGAATTCTCTCGCGGGCGTCGTCATCGACCGCTTTGGGCGAGACGCCATGCTGGTGCCCGACGGAGACGAGCACTTCACGTTTACGACCGAGATCGTCATCTCTCCCGTCTTCTACGGCTGGCTGGCGGGCTTTGGCGGAAAAGCGGAAATTCTCTTCCCGGAAGCTGTCCGGGCGGAGTTTGCCGCCCAGTGCCGCCAGACGCTCCGTCTCTATGAATAATGCAGGCTAGTTTCAAACGCCCGGTAAAGCAGCAAAGGCTCTACCGGGCGCGTTTTTATTTTGCTTTCGCGATGAGCTCTGCCGCCGGCATCACGCCGTCCAGATTCACCTGTTCCATCTTTCCCTCGTCGCACAGCCGCGCCGTGTCGGGGTCGATCGGAAGGCGGGCAAGCACGGGGAGGCTGTATTCCAGCGCGATCTCGGAGAGCCTGCTCTTGCCGAAGATCTCGACCGTTTTGCCGCAGTCGGGACACCTAAAGTAGCTGTAGTTCTCGACAAAACCGTAAACCGGCACGTCCATCATCCTTGCCATGTTCACGGCCTTGGAGACGATCATGGAGACCAGGCTCTGCGGGCTCGTGACGAGAATCACGCCATTAATGGGCAGCGACTGGAACACCGTCAGCGGCACATCACCCGTTCCGGGAGGCAGGTCTACAAACATGTAGTCCACATCGCCCCAGCAGACATCCGTCCAGAACTGCTTGACCGCGCCCGCGACCACAGGCCCGCGCCAGACGACCGGGTCGGTTTCCTTGGGCAGCAGGAGGT
>CAKUNY010000134.1 GCA_934668605.1 uncultured Oscillospiraceae bacterium
CGCCCGTGCCGAAGCCGATCTCGCAGTACTCGTCGCCCACGATGGGAATTTCGCGGTTCATGATCGGCAGGATGCAGGTCTTGCCGATCAGATGCTTGAACTTTTCGTCCTCGGGGTTCACGGCAACGCCGGTATCGCCCATCATGGTTTCGGGTCTTGTCGTCGCGACGACGATATCCCCCGAGCCGTCCGCGAGCGGGTAGCGGATATACCAGAGGTGGCCGGGCTTATCGGTGTATTCGACCTCCGCGTCGGAAAGCGCGGTCAGGCAGTGCGGGCACCAGTTGATGATGCGGCTTCCCTTGTAGATAAAGCCCTTTTCATACATCTCGCAGAACGCCTCGCGCACGGCCTTCGAGCAGCCCTCGTCCATCGTGAACCGGCTTCTCGACCAGTCGCAGCTGACGCCGAGCTTTTTCTGCTGCTGGACAATGCGGCTGCCGTACTTTTCCTTCCACGCCCAGACGCGCTCTAAAAACTTTTCACGACCCAGATCGTACCGGGTCTTGCCTTCATTGACGCGCAGTTCCTCTTCGACCTTGATCTGCGTGGCGATGCCCGCGTGGTCGGTTCCGGGGAGCCAAAGGGCGCTGTAGCCCTGCATGCGCTTGTAGCGGGTCAGGATGTCCTGAAGCGTCGCGTCGAGCGCGTGTCCCATGTGGAGCTGTCCCGTGACGTTGGGGGGCGGCATGACGATGGAATAGGGCTTTTTGTCGGGGTCGGGAGTTGCCTTGAAGCAGTCGTTTTCCATCCACATTTCGTAGATCGAGCTTTCGACCTGCTGCGGCTCATACACCTTGGGTAATTCTTTCATGGGTTCTCTCCTTCTATCGTAGTTACTTGTTTATCAATTGAACGGGTTTGCCGGTTTTATCGGCAAGAAACGCGCAGAATTCTTCGATCGTCCCGCCGGAAATGCGCTCCTTGTCAAACGCCTGCGCCTGATTGTTGGAGAGCGCAAGAACGATATAGCGCGGCAGCTCGGCGCTGGCGAGAATCTGAGAATACGAAAATTTGCTTTCCGTGACGCTCGTTTTGATCGTATAGCCGGTATCGTCAAACACGCAGCTTGCGTGTTCCGTCCCGGGCAGAACGTTCCGCTTCGCCACGCGTCCGTTGAGCTGGTCTTCCTGGAAGCTGGCATAGATCACGCACAGCATCGCAAGCGGCACCAGAAGATTTCTCGCGCGAAGCGGCTCAAGAGAGATGATGCGCACCGCCGTCGACACAAGGCCGATTGCCAGAATGATCCCCGCAAAGATCCGCGTGCGGCGGCTTCTTTTGCGGCGGACGGTCATCCGAAGTCCCTCGGCCATCGCGGTGAGCGCCTCCAGGTTATAGTCCGTCTCAAATCGGAATTCCATATTCCCTCCTTGAACAAGAAAAACGCCCCGAGCAAATGCTCAGGGCGATCAAAACCGTGGTACCACCTGAATTTCCGCGCATGCGGACACTCGAGCTCTGTAACGGGAGCACCCGGCGAAGCTTACTGGGTTTCAGCTCCGCAGCTCAAAGGCGACCTCGAACGCGCCCGCGCGAAAGCTCTCACCTGCCGCTTTCTCTCTGGGGCGCAAATAACGCGTTCTTCTTCCTTGTCTCAGCTTTGTTGCGAAATTTAGATTATGATACCGAACCGACGGCGATTTGTCAAGGGTGTATTCCTCTTGTCAAGTCAGACATCTTCAATGATTGGAGACGGCTTGGCCGCCTGCGGATTGACGAGCGTCCGGAACTTCGAGCGCGACTCGCGGATTTCAGACAGCGACTGCGAAATCGCGTCCTCGGTGCGCTTCATGGCGTCGTCGACATAGTCGTTCGTGACCTGACGCAGCTCCTTGATCTTCTGCTGCGCAGCCTTCATCATCTCGGCTGCCTGCTGCTCGGCCTGCTTGACGACCTCTTCGCGGGAGATCATCTGCTTGGCGCGCTGCTCGGCCTGCTTGAGAATATTTTCCGCCTCGCGCTTGGCATTGGTGATGACCTCGTTGCGCGATTCGACGATCGTCTTTGCCTGCTTCAGCTCACCCGGCAGCTGGTTGCTGATCTCGTCGAGCAGATCGAGCACCTTGTCGCGCTCCACGACGCACTTTTCCGCGCCCAGCGGCAGACTCCACGCGTCCTGCACCATCTCGTACAAAGTGGTGATCGTCTCTTCAATACCGTTCGCCATGTTATAGTCCTCCTTTGTTCTTCCCGGTCATTCTGGCGGTCACGTCTTCGATGATCGCATCGGGCACAAACCCATGCAGATCCGCGCCGTAATGCGCCATTTCCTTGACGATGCTCGACGAGAGATACATGAATTGGTGCTCCGTCGTCAGAAACATCGTATCAAGACTGGGATTGAGCTTGTGGTTGATGAGCGCCATCTGGAACTCATGCTCAAAATCGGAAAGCGCCCGCAGACCCTTGACCACCACGCTGCAATTCTGCTCGCGCGCAAACTCGGCGAGTAAACCGCTCGACTGCGTCACGGTCACGTTCGGAATGTGTCTTGTGACGCGGCGGATGAGCTCGACGCGCTCCGTGGATGAAAATACCGGGTGCTTTTCGGCGTTGATCATCACGCACACGATGAGCTCGTCAAAGGTTTTCGCCGCGCGCTCGATGATGTTCAAATGACCGTTTGTGACCGGGTCGAAGCTTCCGGGATAGATTGCTTTACTCATGCTTCCTCCTGCGGGATCTCTCTGCGATAGATCGTTACGGCGGCCTTCCCATACCGGTAATCCCGGTAACGGACAAGCCCCGGAACGATGGCAGGGAGCTCCTTCCCAAACGGTCTTTCGGTGATTATTATACCACTATCTGATAGAATGTCAATTTGTGATATGGTTTTCAGGCTATTTTCCAGGAAAACTTCCGCGTAAGGCGGGTCTAAAAAGATCAGATCAAACGTTTCGCGGCAGGAATGCAGATACGAAAGATAGTCTGACCGGACGACTTTTCCGAGTCCTTCCAGCCGCGTCTTCGTAAGATTCTCCCGCACGACCTTGCAGGCGTCGTCCCGCGTGTCTACAAACACGGCCGATTTCGCGCCCCGGCTGAGCGCCTCAATGCCCATCTGGCCGGAGCCTGCGAACAGATCGAGCACGCGCCGTCCTTCGACCTCGAACTGAATGGCGGAGAAAATGCCCTCCTTGACCTGATCCATCGTCGGACGCGTGTCCATACCCTTGGGCGCTTTGAGCGCCATGCCTCTGGCGCTTCCGGTAATGACTCTCACGGCGTTTCCTCCTCCCGTTCTGTATGGAAATAGTCATAGACGGCCTGCCCGGCGGCTTTTCCGATCGCGTCCTCCAATGCCGTCAGGCTCGCGTTTTCGATCGCACGCATGGACTTGAACGTCCGGAGCAGCGTCTCGCGCCGCTTCTGCCCGATGCCGGGGATCTCCTCCAATTTAGAACCCCGGACGCGGCGGCTGCGGAGCGTGTGGTGATAGGTAATGGCGAAGCGGTGCGTCTCCTCCTGAATCGTTCCGATGAGGGAAAAGACCGCCGGGATCGCGGAAATCGAAATTTCGTGCCCCTGCGGCGTGACCAATGCGCGCGTTCTGTGGCGGTTGTCCTTGACCATGCCGAAGGTCGGAATGGCGAGCCCGAGCTCGTTTAAGACCTGCAAGACCGCGTTCGCATGCTCGATGCCGCCGTCAATGAGCAGTGCGTCCGGCGCTTCGTCGAAGCCTGCGTCGCCGTTTTTCAGGTGCGTCAGCCTTCTGCGCAGCACCTGCTGCATGGCGGCGTAGTCGTTCTGATCGTCCAAGCCTTCAATTTTGAAGCGCTTGTAATTCTGCTTGCTGGGTCTGCCGTCGATAAAAACGACCATCGACGCGACCATATCCGTGCCCGCAATGTTCGAAATATCGTAGGACTCCAGCCGGTGAAGCGGCTTTTCCAATCCCAGCATATTCTGGAGAAGCCCCAGCGTTCCGGCGGCGCGCTCAGCCTTTGTCGTGACGCGCTCGGCTTCCTCTCTCGCGTTTTTCTGTGCGAGATCGACAAGGCGGACATTATCGCCCCGCTGCGGCGTGCGGATGTGCACTTTTTTTTGCAGATTCTGATACAGAAGCTCTTCAAAAAGCGCCGCGTCCTCCATCGGCTTCGGCAGCAAAATCACTTTGGGCGCGGCGCCCCTAGCCAGATAATACTGCTTGACGAGCGTCGAAATCGCGTCCTCCTCGCTGTCAGACGGCTGCAGGATTTCGTATTCCTTGTCAAGAAGGTTCCCGTCCACATAGTGGAGCACCGCGAAGCATGCCTTGGCCTCGCTCTGATAGTACCCGATCACGTCCGTGTTTGCCATCGAGCCCGCTGTTACGAGCTGCTTCTGCCCCAGAGACTCGACAGAGCGCAGCCGGTCACGCAGCATCGCGGCCTGCTCAAAGTCCAGGCCTTCCGCCGCCGCGAGCATCTTCTCGCGAATCGAATCGGCCAGCTCCGTGTATTTCCCCTGCAAAAGAAGCATCGCCTGCTCCATGCGGGCGCGATACTCTGCGGGCGAACGCGAAAGCTGGCACCACGCGTCGCAGTTATTCATGTGATAGTTGAGGCAAGGCCGCTCCTTTCCGAGGTCGCGCGGAAATTTTTTGGAGCATCCGGGAAGCTTTAAGGTAAGCCGGATCGTATCGATCACGCGCTGCGTCGTGCCCCGGCCTCCATAAGGGCCAAAATAGCTCGCGCCGTCTCCCATCACGCGGCTGACAAGCTCCATCGTGGGGTATTCGTCTCGCATGTCGACACGAAGATAGGGATAGCCCTTGTCGTCCTTGAGAAGGATATTGTATTTCGGCATGTGCCGCTTGATGAGCGAGCACTCGAGCACCAGCGCCTCAAATTCACTCGCCGCGACGATTACATCAAAGTGGTCGATCTGGCTGACCATTTTGCGGGTCTTCGGCGTGTGCGAGGCGGTATTCTGAAAATACTGGCTCACGCGGTTTTTGAGCTTCTTCGCCTTGCCGACGTAGATGATCTGGCCGGATTTATCCTGCATCAGATACACGCCCGGCTCCAATGGCAGCGATAAGGCCTTGTCTTTCAGTTCTTCAAAGGTCATAGCATAAAAAGCTGCCTCAAAAACATCCGTCTTTGAGGCAGCGTTCCATCCGATTTTAGAAAATTTCCTTCACGAGCATTTCGGTCAGCGCCTTGACGGCTTCCTCTTCGTCGGGACCTTCCGCGATGATGCTCACGCGCGTCCCCTTCGTGATGCCCATGGACAACACGCCAAGAAGACTCTTGGCATTGATTTTCCGGTCTTCGACTTCGACCCAGATGCTGGACTTGAACTCGTTTGCCTTCTGGATGAAGTAGGTGGCCTGCCGGTTATAAAGGCCGGACTCACATTTGACGATCGATTGCTGCATGTACATAGACGACACTCCTTACAATCATGCTTAGGCTGAGCCTTCATGTGCTTTGATTTTACTCAAATTTCATAAAAAAGTCAATCATTATTTCAGTTGGGCAGATTTGCCGCGACGGCGCGGATGGCGAAACTCTGCGAGGCTTACTTGAACTCGACGATGGTTACGCCGCTCTCGCCTTCTCCGTAGACGCCCAAACGGAAGGATTTGACGTATTTGCAGCGGCGAAGCTC
>CAKUNY010000135.1 GCA_934668605.1 uncultured Oscillospiraceae bacterium
CCCGCCGGAACCCCGGCGGGCGTCGCAGATTTTCGGATTTTTTCATCACGTCCGTACGGGATTCGCGAAAATCCCCCTACGCTCCGCTTTCGGAAATTCCGTAGGGGCGGGCGACTCTGCCCGCCCGCGGGAAAATCCGTTTTTTACGAAAATCTCCGGCAAATTCGTTGGTACCCAAGGGCGGACAGAGTCGTCCGCCCCTACGAAGCCATAGTTATGCGCTTATTTTTCTTCCAGCAGCTTATTGAGTTCGCGCATAAAGCTGTCGATGTCCTTGAACTGCCGGTAGACCGAGGCAAAGCGCACGTAGGCCACTTCGTCGAGGGGCTTGAGCCGCTCCATAACGAGCTCACCGATCTGCGTGGTAGAAACCTCGCGGTCAAGGGAGTTCTGGATGATCTGCTCGATCGCATCCGTTGCGGCTTCCAGCTTTGCCAGCGCCACCGGGCGCTTTTCGCAGGCGCGGAGCATGCCGTTGAGGATCTTGTTGCGGTCAAACGCCTGCCGCGCGCCGTCGCGCTTGATGACCACAATGGGCAGACATTCGACTGTCTCATAGGTCGTAAACCGCTTCTGGCATGACAGGCACTCGCGTCTTCTGCGGATGCTCTGCCCGTCTTCCGAGTGGCGCGAATCGACGACCTTGCTCTCCTGATACCCACAATACGGACACTTCATGGCATGTTCCTCCCGGCGGCAAAATATAGTTTGATTATAGCAAACCGGCTTTGCCTTGTCTACCGGTTTTTCACCCAATTCCCGGCAAATTCGCGCGATTACAACAGGTCTTCCACCACCTCCCGCAAGCTTACCGGCGTCACCGTTCCGCGCGCAAGCGTCGCAAGGAGCTGGTCAATGTCCTCCCGCGAGGTCGTGATGTCCGGAACCTCCGCACGCGGCGATTCTTCTTCGCCCACGGCCTTGACAGCAGCGCCAAAGCGGGTGGTTCCGTCGTCCGCCTCCTCGCTCAGCCGGTAGTACCGGAGCTCCAGGGGGACGCCCCGGCAGGTACGGATGGTTTTCGTGTGCACAAGCGATCGATTTTTTGTTTTCATTGTCATTTTTTATTCCCTCCTGCTTCCTATTGAACCACAGATCGTGTATACTGGAAACGAAAAGTATTCGCGCGCATTTGACACGATTCGCCGCATTTTTCAGAAATTCCGGGAAAAAACCCGGCAAGCGTCAGATATCCCGAGACAATTCTTCCATGTGATTCCTATTGTGTCGAAAACTTTTTTTGAGGAGGGGGTTGCTCATGCGTCTACCGGAGCCTGCTTCGCGCGCGCTGCGCGAGCTCAAACGCACGCAGATCCCCGTTTACGCCGGAAACGCGGCGTTCTTTCTCGTGCTGTCCTTTCTGCCGCTTCTGACGCTGCTGCTGGGAATCCTGCAATACACGCTCTTTCAGCCCGAGGACTTGCTCGAAATTTTCTCGCGCATCATGCCGGACGAGGTTCTGCCGCTGTTTGAGGATTTTTTGCAGAAGGCGTACCGCCGAAGCGGCGCGGCGGTGATCTCCTTGAGCGCGGTGACGGCTGCGTGGTCTGCCTCCAACGGCATTTACGGCATGGCGCGCGGGCTCGGCGCGGTGCTGGATGTGAAGGAGACGAGAAGCTATGTCCATATGCGGCTGTTGTGTTTATTCTACATGCTGCTTTTCGTGCTGGGGCTCGTGCTGACGCTTCTTCTGCATGTGTTTGGCCAGAAGCTGCTCTCGGTTTTTACCGAGCGGGCGCTGCCGCTTGCAAGGACGCTGTCTTTTTTGCTGGAGCACTTGCAGCTGTATTCGTTCTTCCTTCTCACGGCGCTGTTTTCGCTTCTCTATCTCGCCCTGCCGAACCGGCGGCAGCGGCTCTCGCGCGTGCTTCCGGGGGCGCTTTGTGCGGCGGGGGCGTGGCTGTTATTCTCCGCGCTGTTTTCTGTCTACGTCAATCACTTTGCAAAGGGGCTCGCGCTCTATGGGAGCCTCACGACGATGGTTCTCACGATGCTCTGGGTCTACGTCTGCGTCAGCATCGTCTTCTATGGCGCGTTTTTGAACCGCCTGCTTGCCCGGTATCATGAAAAACACACTTGATCGAAGCGCTCCGGAAAAATCCGGGGCGTTTTTCATGCGCTGTAACACTTTGGCCGGACGATACGTCCTGTAGGGCAGCACGTGCAAGTTTGAAAACGAGGTGATGATATGACGGAACTGTCCGAAGAGGAAGCATTGACCCGCCTGCGCGCGCAGGATCCCGCCGCGCTGCACTGGCTCATCGGGCGCTACAACCGGTATGTCGCGTCCATCATCCGCGCGGTACTGGGAAAGACCTGCCGCGAAGAGGACGCGGAGGAGCTGACCGCCGACGTGTTTTACAGCGTCTTCCGCCGTGCGGGCTCTGTCAGTCCCGGAAAGCTGCAAGCATACTTGGGCGCGGCGGCCAGAAACCGCGCAAAGGACTTCCTCCGGAAGCAAAAGCCGCTGGAGGCCGATCTCGACGAGCTGACGCTCCCGGATGAAGAGGGGGCTGCCCCGGAAGCAGAGCTTTTGCGCCGCGAACGGCAAAGGCGTGTCAAGGAGGCGATTTTTTCGATGGAGCCCATCGACCGGGAAATTTTCCTGCGCTATTACTATTATTTGCAGCCTGCGCGCGAGATCGCAGAGTCCATGCACCTTACCCCCGGCGCGGTGCGTACCCGGCTTTCGCGCGGCCGGGCAGCGCTCAAAAAACGACTTTCACAGGAGGAATTTTTATGCGAGTAAAACTGACCGACCTTCTGGATGATTTGGAATTAGACCCGGAGCTTTTGCCGCTTCCGGAGGCAAAGCGCCCCACCCGCGCGCGCACCGAACAGCTTGTTCGGAAGCGTCTGTCGCTCCCGCGCCGCTGCGTCCGCTCTGCGAGAAGAACGCTGCTGGCCGCAGCCATAGCCGCGCTGCTGAGCCTTATGGCGGTGGCGGGCGTGCTCGGGCTTCTGGAGATCTCCCGCGCCGATCTCGGCGTGACGCAGCCGGAAAAAATCCCAGAATACACGGAGTATGAACCCGCGCCGCAGGCAGCCGGTGCGCGCCTGATCAGCAGCTTCTGCGCGGGAAAGCGGGTGATCGCCTATGTCGAGCTGGCAAACGTCACGCAGGACATGAACCGCGCCTATCAGACGGCGATGGACACCTATGGAATTTCGCTCTGGTCGTGCCGGGCAAAGCCGTATTCCGTCTGGGCAGAGCAGCTTACCTATGATAAAGCTTCGCAGAAGGCGCTTCTGCGCGTGGAGCTCTACACCTACGAAGCGATCGAGTCGGGCGAGGTCACCATCGAGCTCTGCTTTGACTCGCAGGAAAACGGCCGCGAAACGGCGGGGGAGGTCTTCGACGCCATTACGGTTCCCGTTTTGCCCTCCGAAGCCCTACAGGCGGCGCCGGGTCTTTCCGTTTCCTCTGACTTTCTCGAAGAATCCGCCGTTATGCAGACGCTCACGCTCGACGCAGGCACGCTTCGCGTCACGCTGCAAGCGCCCGCGTTGGAGCAATATCTGTCAAAGCGCGCAGACGGCGCATTGGATGCGCTGGTCAGGGGCTATTTTGGGCAGGATGCGGAAAATCCAACGGAGCTGGACGCGCAGGTCGCCTACCGCAGAAGCTGGAACGGCGCGCTGAACGAGCTGTTTAAAGACGCGGCGATCGAATTTGCCGGCGGAACGCAGACGCCGCTTTCCGCTCTGTTTGAGGACAGCGCCTGCTTCTTCTCTGTGTCCCTTCCAGAGACGCGCGACGGGCTGGGGCTCTATACCTTCGAGGCCGCCCTCTCGACCCCCGTCGCGTTAGAAGACGTGCAGGCCATCAAAATTGCCGGACAGGAAATACTGTTTGCGGATTGAGACAGCGTTTCCCGTAAAATCCTCACAAATTTGCGTAAAATCCCCACGAACTTCCCGGAAGATTCCCGGCATAAAGAGAAGGGACTGCTTCATTTGAAGCAGCCCCTTCTCAGTGTGTCAAGAAAACCTCGTAGAGTTTCGCCCCGCAGGGCGAAATAAAATGGAAATCCATTTTATCCGGCGGCTTTGCCGACCGGAAAAATACATATCGCCTCGACTGCGCGCATAATTTGTGCGCCTTTGGCGCACAAATTATGCGCGCAGTCGAGGCGCAGCCCTTTCTGTCAAGAAAGCGTCAGCTTTTTTGACAGTCTCAGAAGGGACTGCTTCTTCTGAGGCAGTCCCTTCTGTTCGCAAAGCCCGGTGTTTACTTCTGGATGAACGACAGGCAGTCGGTGCACTGATCCATCGACGGATGGCATTCGTGCGTGCCGATTCTCACGCGGTCGAGCGAGCAGTAGTCCTGCGAAGCGCAGTGGTTGCGGCAGGAGACGACGTTGCATTCAATTGCCTTGTTTGCATGATCCATAATACAAAACCTCCTTTTTGGTTTGCAGGAGTAGTATGACCCGCGGGTAAAAATTCAATCAGGAAAATTTATCAAAAAAACCGGCGCTCCCGAACACAGGAAGCGCCGATTGCATTTGTTATCTTCGTCCGCCGCCAAAGCCGCCGCCGCGGGAGCCTCCCCCGAAGCCGCCGCCTCGACCGCCGAAGCCGCCGCCGCGGGAGCCTCCGCCAAAGCCGCGGGAGCTCGGTTTGAAGCCGGAGCCGCCGGGACGGGCGCCAAATCCACCGGGTCTTGCGCCGCCGGAGGGCGGACGGTAGCCGGGTCTTGGGCCGGGAGGCGGGGGCGGGCGATGGCCGCGATTGCGCCCGAGCATCGAGCCGACAAACATGCCGCTCCAGAAGCCGGGACGGCCGCCGCCATAGTACACGCCGTCGTCATAATAGCGCCGCCTCGGGCGGAAAATGATGCGAAGGACGATCAAAATGATGATGATCGTCAATAAAATAGAACCAAAGCTCACATGTTCCTCCTGCCGGTAGGATACCGGCTGCGTCTGCGCATCCTCGTGCGAGGCCGCGGGGATGTTCGAAGCGTACCAGCTGAGAAGCCCCTTGTAAAGCCCGGTCACGCTGCTTGCAGCATTTCCGGTAAACAGGCTCCCGAGGTTCTCTTTGAAGAGGATCGAAAGGCTGTTATCGACATAGGAAGCCATCTCGTCTCCGTAGGCAAGGTACCACTGCTCCGAGTCCATATCGATGAGCAGCAGCATGTCGCTGTCTCCGAGCTCTAAATCCGCGCTCTCGTCGATCGCGTAGTCCGCCATGCTCTTTCCGCCCAGATCGTCCGTGGTCACAAGCCCCATGATGCTGCCGTAGGTATAGTCCAGCTGGGCATTGTATTTGGCGAAGGCTTCGAGCGTGACGTCGTCAAACAAATCCGCGTCGTCGTCAAGAAAGTCCTCGTACTGCTCGTAGTTCTTTTTTGCCCAGCTGGCCGCGTCGGTGGACACCGAGGCCGCCTGTGAAGTGGTGCTTGTTGTCGCCGCCTGCTTGGGGGCGGAGGCAAAGCCGATGACCAGGGCGATGGCGATCACCACCAGCGTGATGGTCACGGCAACGTTTTTGCGATTGAAAAAATCTTTCATTTTGAAACCTTTCGTGTCTCAAGCAGCTTCTGCTTGAGCTCTCCTTCGATGCGGCGCAGCTCCTGCTCG
>CAKUNY010000136.1 GCA_934668605.1 uncultured Oscillospiraceae bacterium
GCGTGATGGACTGGCGGATCCACCATGTGGCGTAGGTTGAGAATTTATAGCCCTTCGTGTAGTCGAACTTCTCGACTGCCTTCATAAGCCCGAGGTTTCCCTCCTGAATGAGATCCAGAAGCTGCATGCCGCGGCCGACATAGCGCTTGGCGATCGAAACGACCAGGCGAAGGTTTGCCTCCGACATGCGCTTACGCGCCGCGTCGCGCTCCTTTTCGTCGCCCTCGACCATCTTTTTTGCGACCTCAAGCTCTTCCTCCGGCGTCAGCAGCTTGATCTTGCCGATCTCCTTGAGATACATCCGGATGGGGTCGTCGAGCTTGACGTTCGAGTCGTCGATCTCCTCGATATTTTCATTGGAAACGTCGATGCCCTCGTCCTCGATGGCCTGCATTTCGCTGAGCGTCGGGTTATCGAGCTCGGCGGTTCCGATGAGGTCAAGCACGTCCGAGACGTCGATCTCCACGCCCGCCGCTTCCAGAACGTCATAGAATTTTTCGGTCTGCTCCTCGGTCGCGTCCACGGCGTCGAGCGTCTCGACCAGCTTCTTGGACGCTACCTTCCCCGTCTTTTTCGACTCCTCGAGCAGCGCTTGCAATTTCGCGCGGTTTTCTTCGGTCAGATCCATTTTGCTCAGCAATTCCAGTTCCTTTGTCATCGTCTAACCTCCGTGTTCCATTCGTTTTTTCCTCTGCGCCAGCTGAAGCAGTCCCTCAGGACCCGACAGTCTGGCGTTTGCGTACTCCTCGGTGATGATGCGGATATAATCCTTCAGCGCCTGTTCAGAGAGCGTTGTGTCGCGCCGCTGCGCGACCTGCGACAGGTGTGACATCTCCTGCGGGGTAAATTCCTCGCCGAGGTTTGAAAGCCCCACAGCCTGTCCCTGCGCGTGCTGCCGCTGCAAAGCTGCAAACGCGCGCCCCAGAAGGGGTGATGAAAACTGCTCGGGCGTTACGCCAATATCCCGCAAAAGCTCCGGTTCTTTCAGCACCTGCCGCAAAAGCCCTTCCTCCGCCATCGCCGAGCGCACATTGTCGTACCGGATGCCCTGAATCTGCGGCGAGAGCTGGCGCGCGGGGGACAGATCCTGCGCAAGCTGCTTTTTTTCCTCCTGCCGGCGGCGCTTTTTGTAGGCCTTGTCGACCTCTACTTTCATCGCCTGCGTCGTAATTCCTGCCGCTTCGGCGGCTCTCGCGCCGTAGACCTCGCGCTGCACGGCGCTGGGGAAGGTTGAGACAAGCTCCGCCGCCTGCTGCAAAAACTGCACGCGCTGCTCGTCCTGCGTGAGATCAAATTTTCGTTTCAGGCTCTCAAGCCGGTATTCCGCCTGATTCTCCGATTGATCAAGTAAGAGCGAGAACCGGTCTGCGCCGTATTTTTTCAGGAGCTCATCGGGGTCCTTTGCCCCCTGCATCCGGAGAACCTTCACCTGAATGCCCGTCTTTTCCAGCATCGGGATGGCGCGCCGGGTCGCGTTCTGCCCGGCCTCGTCGCCGTCGTAGGTGAGCACCACCTGATCGGTGTACTTGGCCAGAATGTTCGCGTGCTCCTCGGTGAGCGAGGTGCCGAGCGACGCGACCGCGCAGTCGAAGCCATACTGGTGAAGCGAAATCGCGTCCATGTAGCCTTCCGTGAGGATGATCCTGCCCTGCTTGCTCTTTTTTGCAATGTTGAGCGCGAAAAGATTCTTTCGTTTATTGAAGATCAGCGTCTCCGGCGAGTTTAAATACTTCGGCGTGGAATCGTCCATCACGCGCCCGCCGAAGCCGATGATATTGCCCCGGATGTCGATGATCGGGAACATGAGCCGGTTGCGGAACCGGTCATACATGCCGCCGTTTTTGCCCGAAACGGCAAGACCCGCCTCCAGAATTTCTTCTCTCGAGTATCCCTTCTGCGTCATCGCATCTAACAGCGACGACCACTCGTTGGGCGAAAACCCGAGCCCGAACCGCGTCACGGTGGCCTTACTCAGCCCGCGCTTTATGATATACGCCCGTGCCTGCTCGCCGCAGGGCTCCAAAAGCTTCTGATGGAAAAACCGCGCCGCGTCTTTACAGAGCGCCCACAGCCGCTCCTGCTTCTGATACTGCGACTGATACGCCTCATCCTCCGGCACTTCCAGTCCTGCCCGCTTGGCGAGAAACCGCACCGCGTCGGGGTAGCTCAGCGACTCGATCTCCATGATGAAGTTGACCGCGCCGCCGCCTTTATGGCAGCCGAAGCAGTAGTAAATCCCCTTGTCCGGCGCAACGGAAAAAGACGGCGTTTTCTCCGAGTGAAACGGGCACAGGCCAAAGAGGTTCGAGCCCTTCCGCGTCAGCGTCACATACTGCCCCACCACGTCCTCGATCGGGTTTCTGTTATTCAGTTCGTCCAGAAACGCAGGCGGAAACGGCATGTGTGCCTCCCTTCCTCATCGCACCTGCCAGGCGGTGGGGATGAAAATTTCAGAATATTTGTAGATCGCGTATTTATCGGTCATGCCGGCAATGTAATCGCAGATCGTCCGGCTGATGCCGTCAAAGTCCAGCTGCGGAATAAAATCCGCCGGTAATTTTTCGGGATGCGTATAGTAGTAGTCAAAGAGCCTTCGCATGATCTCCTTCGCCTTGGACTCCTCGCCCTTGGCGACCGGATTGGTGTAGACTCTTTCAAACATGAAAGCGCGCAGCGCGTCCATCGCGTCGGCGACCTCCTGATGCATGGACAAAACGCCGGTGTTCTGCGTGTTTGAGATCATGTCTTCGACTAAGGTATTGATGCGCGCCGAGTGCGATGCGCCCAGAACGTCCGCGATATCTCTCGGGATGTCGCTTTCAGACAATATTCCGGCGCGGATCGCGTCGTCGATGTCGTGGTTGATGTAAGCGATGCGGTCGGACGTGCGCACGACCTGCCCCTCGAGCGTCTCGGGAATTCTTGGCCCCGTGTGCCCGAGGATCGCCATGCGCACCTCGTAGGTGAGGTTCAGCCCATCTCCGTCGCGCTCGAGTTTATCCACCACGCGAAGCGACTGCTCGTTGTGATGAAACGGCGTTCCCATCATGTCGGAAAGTGCCGCCTCTCCCGCGTGGCCAAACGGCGTATGCCCCAGATCGTGCCCGTAGGCAGCGGCCTCGGCAAGATCTTCATTCAGCCGCAGCGCGCGGCAGATGGTTCTTGCGATCCGGCTGACCTCCAGCGTGTGGGTCATGCGCGTGCGGTAGTGGTCGCCCTCCGGCGAGAGAAACACCTGCGTCTTGTGCATGAGACGGCGGAAGGACTTGCTGTGGACGATCCGGTCGGCGTCGCGCTGGTAGCATGTGCGCACCTCGTTTTCCTCCGCCGGATAGAGCCTGCCCTTTGTCTCGGCCGCCTTCTGCGCGTTCGGCGCGAGAAGCATATATTCCTGCTGTTCGAGTCGTTCGCGGATGGTCATACGCTCACTCCTTCGTTTATACAATAGCATGGAAAAATGTCGAAACTTTGAATTTTCTGTATGTTTTGTTTAACCGGCGCAGAAAATCTCTTCCAGAAGCGACGGCGCGACACTCCCGCTGGAGGCCTCCCGCAGCGCCGTCCGGAGCCGTTCGTCCGCGCCCTCCGGGATACGGTAGGTGATGAGAATATCCGCGCCATACTGCGCGTCTTCCACAACGCCCTCCTGCGCCGCGATGAGAAGTTTCGCCCGCTCAAAAAGCGCGTAGGGCACGGTGATTTGCTGCCGGAGCCACGGCTGCATTTTAGAAACCCCCGCCGCGTCCAGCGCGTCCTTCGCCGCCTTCGTGTACGCCCGGCAAAGCCCGCCCGCGCCAAGAAGAATGCCTCCAAAATAGCGCGTCACGACGCACATCACGTCCACCAGCCCTTCGCGCTCAAACACGTTCAGCATCGGCTGACCGGCCGTGCCCTGCGGCTCTCCGTCGTCGCTGTAGCGCTTCTGGCCGCTTTTTAAAATGTAGCACCAGCAGTTGTGCCGCGCGTCATAATGCTGCTTGCGCACGCGCTCTAAAATCCCCCTGGCCTCCTGCTCGGTCGTGACCGGATACACGCCGCCTAAAAAGCGTGACTTTTTTTCGATATATTCCGCCTGCCCCACGCCGCGGGGCACCAGATAGTCTTCCATCCGTTACTCCTTTCGGTACGCGGATAATTTGCCGAAAAGCACCTCGTCGACAATTGCCTCGACCTCGATGCCCTCGCCCTGATACTCGACCCGCAGCACCTTCGCGTTCTGATGCAGCGTGTCCAGAAAGCCCGCCATCGAATACGGCAGCAGAAACACGGCTTGATGCAGCCCCTTGCCGAGCTCCTGCTCGATCGTTTTGAGAAGCTCGTCCACTCCCGCGCCCGTTTTCGCCGAAATGCAGACGCTTCCCGTCTCGCGCGGCAGATCGTCCTCCGGGAGTAAATCGCACTTGTTATAGCACCGGATGACCGGCACGCCGGGCTTGGCCAGCTGCTCAATCAGCCGCTCCACGACCGCCATGTGCTCCTGCCGCTCGGGGTCGGACGCGTCAATGACATGCAGCAAAACGTCCGCGTACTCGAGCTCTTCCAATGTTGCCTTGAACGCCTCCACCAGATGGTGCGGAAGCTTCGCGATAAACCCGACCGTATCGGACAGCAGCACCTGACAGGTATCGGACACCGTCAGCTGCCGGGTCGTCGTGTCGAGGGTGTCAAAAAGTCGGTTGTTTGCCGGAATATCCGCGCCCGTGAGCGCGTTTAAGATCGTCGACTTGCCCGCGTTCGTGTAGCCGACCAGCGCCACGACCGGGACATTATTTTTCATCCGCTGCCTGCGCTGCACGCCGCGCACCTGCCGCACTTCCAAAAGCTCCTGCCGGAGCTTCGCCACGCGCGAGCGGATGTGCCGCTTGTCGGTTTCGAGCTGCGTTTCGCCCGGGCCTCTCGTGCCGATGCCGCCGCCCAGGCGTCCCATCGTCTCGTTCCAGACGGTAAGGCGCGGCAGATAATACTGATACTGCGCAAGCTCGACCTGAAGCTTTCCCTCGCGGGTCTTGGCTCGCTGCGCAAAAATATCGAGAATCAGCGCGCTTCGGTCTAACACCGACGCGCCCGTCAGGCTCTCAAGCGCCTTGATCTGAGACGGCGTGAGGTCGTTGTCAAAGATCACGAGCTTCGCGCCGGTTTCCTTGACCAGATCGCGAATTTCCTCCGCCTTGCCCTGCCCGACGAAGCTGTGCGGGTCGGGTGTCGGACGCGACTGCAGGACCTTTCCGACGCACTCGCCGCCCGCCGTCTCCAAAAGCGCCTGCAATTCCGCAAGCGAGGTTTCGCTCGCCGTTTCCTCTTTTGTAAAGCAAGCGGCGTCCAGCCCCGCTAAGACTGCCTTTTCGCCCGCCGCCTGTCTGGTTTGTTCCATAAAGCCTCCTTTGGGGAACTTCCGCATTTGCAATTGCGACAAGTTTCGCAGATATGAAAAAAGCCCGCACCAATACGCTGGTGCGGACTTGCTTCTTACTTCAGGCCGTATTTCTTGTTGAAACGGTCGACACGTCCACCGGTGTCAACAAGCTTCTGCTTGCCGGTG
>CAKUNY010000137.1 GCA_934668605.1 uncultured Oscillospiraceae bacterium
CAAACACGCACAAAAACATGGCACGCTGCGCTGCTACGGCAACCCTCGCTTGTGTTTTGGGCCTGGGCCTCACGGCTCCGGCCTACGCCGATACCGCATCCGACCTTGCCGCTGCCCGCACCAAACTCGAGCAGATTGGCACCCAAACTCAGCAGATTCACGATGAGCTCGCCACGCAGACGCAGGCGCTTGACCAGACTGCCGGCGAGATCACGCAAAAGCAGCAGGAGATCGCCGAAGGCCAGGCCAAGCTTTCGAGCTACGTTGCCGGCGAGTACAAGACCGGTGGCATGAGTCTGTTGCAGGTTCTGACCGGCGTCGACGATCTGGGCGACATGCTCAACCGCCTGTTCTACTACGGCAAGGTCTCCGACAAGCAGGCCCAGACCATTCAGGAGGTCAAGGACCTCAAGCAGCAGCTCACCGATAAGCAGGCCGAGCAGGAGAAGAACGTCGCCGAGACCCAGAAGAAGGTCGACGAGCTCAACGCCCAGCAGGCTGAGGCTCAAAGTGTCGTGAACTCCCTGGATTCGCAGTTGCAGGCAGAGCTTGCCGCCGAGGCCGAGGCAAACGCCGCACTGCAGGCCGGCATCAACGCCAGCACCGCCGAGAAGGCCACGGTGAGCAACGATACCGCCGGCACGACCGAGAACACCAATCAGGGTGGCGGCACGGCCAACAACGGCGGTCAGACCAACAATAACCAGGGTGGCGGATCTACTCAGACCACCCCGACACCGCAGCCCTCTACGCCCGCTCCGACGCCGACGCCTTCCGCGCCGAGCCAGTCCGTTGACGGCGGTTCCGTTGTTTCGCGCGCCTACAGCAAGCTTGGTTGCGCTTACTCCTGGGGCGGCATTGGACCGAACAGCTTTGACTGTTCCGGTTTTGTGAGCTACTGCCTCACCGGCCGTTATTGTCGTCTGGGCACCACCGGTACCTTTATGGGTTGGACCCGCGTTTCCGATCCGCAGCCCGGTGACGTTGTGGTGAACTCTTACCACACCGGCATCTACATCGGCAACGGCCAGATGATCCATGCTTCCGACTACAGCACGGGCGTTATCATCAGTTCCGTCGCCGCCGGCATGAACAACAACTACATTTTCGTTCGCTACTAAGTTAGCTACACAACGAACGAATGTGGACCTCGCAACTTTCGGGCTGCGGGGTCCATTGCTTTGGGTGCACAGTCTTTGTTTTGAGGCAACCTATCTAGTTTTGAATACTAGATAGATGTCGCACAGAGCGGCAAGATGGCTATAATTATTGAGAAACAATTAGAAAGGACCCTCTATGAGCTGGGCACTTATCTCCGATTCGAGCTGCAACCTCCGCGATTGGCAACCGACCGCACCCCATACCACCTTTGCATTCGCACCCCTCAAGATCCGAGTAGGGGAGCGAGAGTTTGTCGATGATTTGTCACTCGATGTCCACGAGCTCAACTGCGCTGTCCAGGCAGAGACGAGCGCTTCATCGAGCGCTTGCCCGAGTGTAGGGGAGTGGGCAGAGCTTTTTAAGCTGGCCGATAAGACGATCTGCATGCCCATCTCCGAGGGCGTCTCGGGTAGCTATAACGCCGCCGCTACGGCACGCGATATGGTACTTGCCGAGGAGCCTGATCGTCAGATTCATCTGGTCAACTCGCGCGCCGCGGGTGGCAAAATGGACTTGATTTTCCTGCTGTTCGACCGCTATATTGCAAACAATCCAGATGTCTCCTTTGAGGAGGCCTGCAACTATTTTGATGCCCTAGAGCAGAACAGCAAGATCCTCTTTAGCCTGTGCAACTACCAGAACCTCGCGAAGGCCGGACGAATCCCCAAGGCTGCCGGCGTCATTGCCAACAAGCTCAATATTCGAATTTTAGGAACGGCAAGCGAGGCGGGCGAGATCGAACTCGTTGGGCACACGCGCGGCGAAAAGAAGATGCTCAACAAGATTATGGACACCATGGAGGCCGAGGGCTTTTCGGGTGGCGAGGTCATCATCGATCACGTTGAAAACGAAACGGGCGCACAGGCGCTGGCCGATCGCATTGTCGAGCGCTGGCCCGGCTCCAAGACCGTCATCATGCCCTGTAACGGTCTGGATTCCTACTACGCCGAAATGCACGGCCTCATCATCGGCTACGGCATGGGCGTGGCATCTGGCCGATAATGTCCAACTAGACAAACTTACGGGCGGGATATGGGGCCAGTGGCTCTTTATCCCGCCCGTCTTATACCTCGGTTAGCTATTAAACCCATTGAACTTGAGATAGCTCATCAGATAGGCCTTTGAGACAAAGGATGAAACCGCACTGCGAACAAGCAGCGACTCACGCGTAATCTGATGCGCCGTATCGGGAACCGGCGTCTGCTCGACGGAAAATGCCGCCCGAATCGATGCCTCAAGCTGATCGACGACATAATCGAAGGCCGTCGGGGCATCATAGCTCAGACGCTGGATATTAAAGAGCGCCTGGACAGCGGCAATGGGCAGCACCTGCTTAAAGATGCAGATGGCAATCAGGCGCGCAATCTGCTCGCGACCATACTGCTTTTTAACAGGAGCCGGAACCAAGCCGACCTTGACATAGTTATTGATCATCGAAGGCGTAATGACGGGCTGCTCCACACAAATGGAAAGTGGTTCCATCCACAGCGAGACATATTCAATAACCTGATCGCGATAGAGTGTCACGTTTGGCAGCTGATCATAGCGCGCAAGACTAAGCGAATTGAGATTGCGCACGATATCTGATTGGATAAATGCATCAGGTAGCACCGTAGGTTGAATATCTTCCGGTTTAATGCTGACCGACGTATCGGACATCGGGATAACATGTTTAACGTGATTCATGAGGGTCCTCCGTTCATTTTCTATATTGTATTCTAGATTATCTAGTTTTGTATACCACTTCGGGCTGCATGCTAAAAGTAATGGGACGGGACAGCGTGTAGATCCACTGTCTCGTCCCATATAGTTAAAAATATAACAACCTTACATAAGATATATTATCGTACTTATCCACACAGAAAGGCGTATGCAGCGGTTGCCGCTATGGCTCCATCAGAAACGGCGGTCACAACCTGACGTAAACGCTTGGAGCGGATGTCGCCAGCTGCAAACAAGCCGGGTGTACGGGTGGCCATCGATTCGTCAGTCACGATGCCGCCATCGGACGCAAGATCGACCAGATGCTCGACAAGCTCGGTATGGGGCTGCGTACCGGTAAAGACAAAGATGCCAAACGAGCCAGGATCAAAGGACTCAGCGTACGTTTCACCAGTCGCATTGTCCTTAAAGGTGATTGTCGTGGGCATGGTCTCGCCAGAAAGCTCGACAATACTAGTTTGGTACCTAACTGAAATATTATCCTTAGCAAGAACCTTTTGAACGACGCCCTCAGGTGCGCGGAACTGATCGCGGCGCAAAACGATGGTCACGCTGCTGGCGATATCGGACAGAAACATCGCCTCCTCGCAAGCCGAATTACCGCCACCGATCACAAACACCTGCTTGCCGCGGAAGAACATGCCGTCGCACGTTGCGCAATACGAAACGCCACGACCGCGATACGTGTCCTCCCCGACAAAACCGGCAGGACGCGGCGTGGCGCCCATGCAAGCGACAACGCTTCTAGCCGTCGTGTCACCCGTATCATGATGCACGGTAAACTGCGCAGCATCTGCATCATAATCGATGCCCGTCACCATGCTCCATTCAACCTGGGCACCAAGGCCTTCCGCATGCTGCTGAAAACGCTCACCCAGCTCGGCACCGCTCAGGAGCGGAATGCCCGGGTAATTCTCGATTTCATTCGTCGTGGCGATTTGTCCACCAGACATACCCTGCTCAAAGACCGTAGTCGTAAGGTTGGCGCGGGCAGCATAAATAGCGGCTGAATATCCTGCAGGACCGCCGCCAATAATCGCAATATCGATAGGCTGTTCAAGAGCCATTACGTATCCTCTCGTCGAAGCGAAAACGTTCTTTGCCCTCATACCCAAATTCGAGCAAGCATGACACCGCGCCCTACCCTATTACGGAGCTATTATTTCTATAAACGCCTCCAACGATCAATGCCGCGACCAAACGGCTAAATCGAGCTAGGCCACACCGCTGGAACCAAAACCACCGGCTCCTCGATCCGTTTCATCGAGCTCGTCCACTTCGACAAGCTGCACAGTAGGAACCTCTTGGATAACCAGCTGGGCAATGCGGTCGCCCTTAGTGATGACAATGTCATTCGAAGGGTCCAGATTGATAAGAATGACCTTGAGCTCTCCGCGGTAGTGGGCATCGATGAGACCCGGCGTGTTGACTATAGACAGGCCCTGCTTGATAGCCAGGCCGCTACGGGGCTGAACAAACCCGGCATAACCATCAGGCAGAGCGATCGCCAGGCCCGTGGAAACAAGGCGACGCTCAAAGGGCTTAAGCACGCAGTCTTCGTTAGCGCGCAGGTCAAGACCGGCATCTGTGGGGTGTGCGTAATGCGGGATCTCGACGGTAGGGTCGAGACGCTTAATGTTAACGGTAATGTTGGACATGAAATCACCTTAGCTTGTCGAGCTCTTGCAGAAACTCATCGACGTCTTTAAAGTCACGGTAGACCGAGGCGAAGCGGATGTATGCCACCTTGTCGATCTTGGCCAAGCGCTTGAGCACCATATCGCCCAGCTCATGCGAGGTCACCGCCGTTAGGGTGCGGGATCGTAGCTCGACCTCGATATCGTCGATGATCTCGTTGAGCTTTTTGGTGTCGATATCGCGCTTGATGGTGGCGCGCATCAGACCAACCAGCAACTTATTGCGATCGAAGCGCTGCTTGGAACCATCGGACTTTATGACCTCAATCGGGTCTTCGCAGCGCTCGAAGGTTGTGAAGCGATAGTTGCACGAACAGCATTCACGACGACGCTTGATCGTATTGTTCGATTCCTGCATACGGGAATCAACGACGCGGGTATGTGCCTTGCCGCATTTAGGACAGCGCATGGTACCTCCTTTTACACGATAACAAGGGTACCATGCACGGCCCGGTAATGATTACGAACGGGCAGGAACTTTAAGATGCGCACCTGCATCGAGCGAACCATGCTCCAGGTGATTGACGCTTCGGATCATGTCGGAGGTCTCCTGCGTAGAAAGGCCCTCAACCGGATGATCCTCGGCAAGGGACCACAGGGAATCGCCCGCCTGCACGCGCACCGTCTCGTACGTGACGTTGGCCACGGAATCCGTGTAGGCAGCGTGACGGGCGGTAAATACCGTCGTCGCAAGCACAAAGAACAACGTGAACGCGACGGCGATCGCAACGACCGTCGAGGCCTTCAGGGCAACAGGAGCCGAAGCCACGGCCGTATGCCGAACGCGATTAGGCTTAGGCGCAACAGCCTGAAAACCGGAACGACCACCTTTGACGACCGTAAAGGCGGGTGCTGCAGGCGCCTCGAGCTTAAGGGCGAGGTTTCCCTGGACCATATCGGCTGCATTCATCTTTGTTCTCCTCTCGCGTGT
>CAKUNY010000138.1 GCA_934668605.1 uncultured Oscillospiraceae bacterium
GACCGGCTCCGGACGCTCGCGGCGCAGAATGAAGAGATTGCGAAAAAGCTTTTGGAGGAAGACAGATGAAGCAGATTGTGTGTCTCGCCACGTCCCCGTGGTACCCGATCCCGACCCGCAAGCAGCAGGTCATGAGCCGGATCCCGGACGCGGAAATTTTATATTTTGACCCCTCGGCGACGATCATCGCCCCCCTGCGCGACAAAGCGGCAAAGCCCCTCATGACCGCGTGGAAGCAGCCGGGGGAGAAGGTCAGGGACAATATCACGGTCTACCGGCTCCCGCCCGTTCTGCCGTTTTTCAACAAGTGCCGGGCGATCAACCGGGTCAACCAGAAGAACATCGCGAAATTCGTGCGCGAAAAGATGAAGGAGCACGGCTTTGAGAAGCCGCTGCTCTGGGTCTACTCGCCCGTGACGGTCGACTGCGTGGACTTGATTCCGCATTCCGGTCTTGTCTACGACTGCGTCGACCGGCACTCGGCCTACGGCGGGCTTATGAATCCGGCGCTCGTTGACGCGATGGAGCTGGAGCTCGCGGCGAAGACCGACATGACGTTTGCGACGGCAAAATCTCTGGCAGAGCGCCTGCAAAAGGCGAAGCCGGACGCAAAATTTATTCCGAACGGGGCGAATTTCGAGCGCTTTTTTGAGGCGGCGAAGCCCCAGCCGGTGCCGGAGGATATGAAGGAGATTCCACACCCCATCTTCGGCTTTGTCGGCGCGCTGCAAACGTGCATTGAATATGGCTATGTCGAGCAGGCGGCGAAGGCGCGGCCGGACTGGCACTTTGTCTGGATCGGAAACGAGAAGCCGGGCGTCGATTTAAGTGCGCTGCGGGCAATGCCGAACGTGCATTTTCTCGGCGTGAAGCCGAACGCGGAGCTTCCAAAGTATCTTTCGCACTTTGATGTGTGCCTGAACCTCTTTGACGCGGGCCCTCTCAGCAAAGACGTGAGCCCGCTCAAATTCTACGAGTATCTGGCCACGGGAAAGCCGATCGTCTCCACGCGCCAGCCCGATCAGGTTTTGCAGTTTGCCGGGATCATCCACATCGCGGACGACGCAAAGAGCTTCGAGAAAGCCTGCGAGGCTGCTCTGGATGACACCCAGCCGGAGCGCACAGACGCGCGCATCGAGGCAGGAAGAAACAGCTCCTGGGACGCGCGCGTGGGCGAAATTTGCGCGGTGCTGCGGGAGAAGGGAATTTTGTAATCGCAGCCGGCAGCGCTTCCGGCTCGTCCACCGAAAGAAAGAGAAGGGATGCTTATGTTCTGGCTATGGATCCTTGCAGCGATGGCCGCCTATTTTATCAAGGGCTTGTGCGGCTTTGCAAACACGCTGGTTTTTACTTCGATCCTGAGCTTCGGCGTGTCAAACGCCAATATTTCGCCGATCGATCTGCTGCTGGGCTATCCGACGAACCTGATTTTAACGTGGAAGAACCGGAAAAGTCTGGACGCGAAGGTCTATCTGCCGCTGGCGGCTCTGGTGCTGGCGGGCAGCATTCCGGGGGCGTTTCTTCTTAAAAATGTGGACGCGAAGGCCATCAAGCTGGTATTCGGTGTGGTCGTCGTGCTGCTGGGCGCGGAGATGCTTTCGCGGGAATACAGCAAAAAGCGCATGCGCTCTTCTAAAATCGTACTGGCCATCATCGGCGTGACGGCGGGCGTATTGTGCGGCCTATTCGGCGTGGGCGCGCTGCTGGCGGCCTATGTCAGCCGCGTGACAGAAGACGGCGGCTCGTTCAAGGCGAACATCAGCGCCGTTTTTATCGCGGACAACACCTTCCGCATTGTGTTATACAGCGCGCTGGGGCTTCTGACATTCGATACCGTGAAATTCGTTCTGACGCTCATCCCGTTTGCGCTCGCCGGCCTGTTCGCGGGCATGAAATGCAGCAGCCGCATGGATGAAAAGCTGGTCAGAAAAATCACGTCGGTGCTTCTGGTGCTGTCCGGCGTTTCGCTGATCCTCAAAAACATGTAAGGCGCGCGGACGGCAGCGGACATATCGTTACATAGAGCCTGCACGCGGCCTGTTTCTGCCGCATGCAGGCTCACGTTTGACAAAAACGATACAAACTCCTGACAGACAGCCGCTTGACTTATAAGCGGCTTATTTTATAATGAATGCAGTGGAATCGGGATGAAGAAGAGCCGCAAACGGCGGGCGGATGGGAGGAAGATCAATGGGCGACAATTATTTTCTGCTGACGAATTTACTCACGGAGGACGAGCGAAAGGTGATCACCAGCATCACCGCGCACATCGAGCGCGGCGAAAAGCGCGCCGGGATCCAGCAGATCGCCGCCGAAAACTATCTGTCCACGGCGAGCATCATCAAAATGTGCAAGCGCCTCGGCTTTGACGGCTACAGCGAGCTCTATTATCATCTCAGCCGTCAGCTGGCGGGCTCGGATAAACGCACGGAGCAGACGCTGGGGAGTCTGGTCGACAATTACTCGGACGAGCTGATCGCAAGCTTCTGCTCGCTGCTGCACGAAAGAAGAACCGGGAAGATTTTCACGACCGGCGAGGGCTTTTCCAACATCGTCGGTGCTTACATCGTCCAGCGCATGTCCATCTGCGGCTTTATGGCCTTCAGCAACGTCCATTTTTATGACTACATGATCTTTCAGGAGGCGCATCAGGGCGCGGACGCGGACGAGCGCGCGATCATGTTTGCCGTCAGCCAGAGCGGCGAAACGGAGCCGGTTTTGAACGACGTGCGGCACGCAAAGCAGCACGGGCAGAAGATCGTCTGCTTCACGAGAAGAAGCGACTCCACCCTCGCGCAGCTCGCCGATCTTGTCTTCGTCGTCGACGGGGCGAAGCAGACGCTCGCTGGAAGCCTGCCGAATCTCTTTTTCGGCCATATCATCCTGATTTTTGAAGAGCTGATGGCGCGCTTTTTCTCCCCGGAGCCATAGGGCGCAATAAATACTTTTTTTACGAAAGCGGAAAAATTTTTATCTGTCCCGTGTGCTATAATGAAGCTGCGGCAGGAGAAGACAAAATCCGCCCGCAAAAACCTGTCCCGGCGCTTCCGGAGACGGAGCGATGGGAAAGAGCAATGAATATATGGAGGATCAATCAATGAAAAAGAGTCTAGCACTTTTGCTTGCGCTTGTCATGCTGCTCGGCATTCTCGCCGGCTGCGCCGCAAGCAGCACCACCACAGAACCGGCTGAGAGCAGCGCGGAAACGACCGCTCCCGCCGAAACTGCCGAAACCGAGCAGCCCGCTGCCGAGACGACCGAAGCCGAAGAGCCGGCCGCAAAGTCCATCGACACCCTGAAGGTCGCCTTTGTTCCCTCCCGCGAGCCGCAGGAGATCATCACCGCGACTGAGCCCCTCAAGGAGCTTCTGAAGACGGAGCTTGCCAAGGAAGGCTACGATGTCGGCGAAGTCGAGATCACCGTCGGTACGACCTATGAAGCGGTCGGCGAAGGCCTCGAAGCCAGTACCATTGACGTCGGCCTCATCCCCGGCGGCACCTATGTCCTGTATGACGACGGCGCAGAGGTCATCCTGACCGCGACCCGCGACGGCCTGAGCAAGGACTCCGACAACGCCAAGGACTGGAACGACGGCCAGCCCACCGAGGCTTCCGACAAGCAGGCTGTTTCCTACCGCGCGCTGTTCATCGCAGGCCCGTCTGAAAAGGGTCAGGAGCTGGCCGCCAAGGTCAACGCCGGTGAAGAGCTGACGTGGGACGATCTCAACAGCGCCAACTGGAGCGTCATGGGCACGTCCTCCCCGGCAGGCTACATCTACCCGGCACTGTGGCTCCAGGATCGCTACGGCAAGGGCATTTCCGATCTGAGCAGCGCCGTCCAGTCCGACTCCTACGCGAGCGCGTTCGCCCGTCTGGCTTCCGGCCAGGTCGATGTTCTTGTGACCTATGCCGATGCAAGACGCGACTACGCTGAGCGCTGGAACTCCGAGTTTGGCCGCGAAGGCTCCATCTGGGAAGAGACGAACGTTATCGGCGTGACCGCCCCGATCTACAACGACACCATTTCCGTCAGCAAGAACTCTGAGATCATGGACGCTGACCTGATTGCCGCTCTTCAGGACGCTTTCATCAACATCGGCAACACCGAAGAAGGCAAGGCCGTCATCGCCATCTACAGCCACAACGGCTATCAGAAGGCGCAGGCCTCCGACTATGACAACGAGCGCGCCGCACAGAAGCTCATTCAGGAGCTGAGCGCAGCGAACTAACGGAACTTTCCCACGCGGGGAGGACTTGCACGGCAGATACCTTCCGCTGTGCGGTCTTCCCCGCGCTTTTTACCATCAGGGGTTCAGCTGAAACCTGTCAGCAGATGTAAGCTCGCTGCCGGGCTTCCGCTGCGCCCCGGAAATGAGGACACTTTATGATCGTATTTGACCACGTATCCAAGGTATACCCCAACGGCACCGTCGGACTGGACGATGTGAATCTGCGCATTGAAGACGGCGAGTTTGTCGCGATCATCGGCCGCTCCGGCGCAGGAAAATCGACGCTCCTGCGCGCAGTCAACCGGATGCACCAGATCACGTCCGGAAGTCTTACCGTAAATAGTACCGACGTAACCGGGCTCTCCGGCAAACCCCTTCGCAAGTTCCGGCGCGGAATCGGCATGGTGTTTCAGTCGTTTAACCTCGTCACACGCACGAGCGTTATCAAAAACGTGCTTTCCGCCTGCGTGCCGGATATGCCGTTCTGGCGGGTACTTCTTGGCGCGTTCCGGAAAGAGGACAAGATCAGGGCGCTCGAATCGCTCGACAAGGTCGGCATTCTGGACAAGGCCTATATGAGAGCCGACCAGCTCTCCGGCGGCCAGCAGCAGCGCGTCGCGCTGGCGCGTACTCTGACGCAGAACCCGCACATCATTCTGGCCGATGAGCCGGTCGCCGCGCTCGACCCCGTGACGGCCAAGCAGGTCATGCAGGACTTTGTGCATATCAATCAGGAGCTCGGCATTTCGATCTTACTGAACATCCACCATGTGGAGCTGGCGCTCGAGTACGCGGATCGCATCATCGGTATCCGCGCCGGTAAAATTGTCTACGACGGGCCTTCCAAGCAGGTCGATCAGGCGGTTTTGGACGCAATTTACGGAGAAGACGCTTCCTCGGAGGCTGCCGTATGAGCCTGTATGACCGCATTTTCCACCCCCGGCGCTACACGCTTTCTGATGGAACCGTGGTCGAAGAAAAGCGCAGCCGCGCGCCGCTGGTGATTCTGATCCTGGTGGTTCTGACGGCCGTGTCTGTCCGGATCACCGGCTTCAACTTCTCGGTGCTTGTGAAAAAGGGGAGCAAGTTCTTTGACATTCTCAAGGCCATGTTCCCGCCCAACACCGCGTATCTGGGCAAGATCTGGCAGCCGCTGTGGGATACGATCAAAATGTCCTTCCTCGGCTCGTTTATCGGCGCGGTGCTGGCCATTCCGTTTGCCATCGCGGCGGCCAGCAA
>CAKUNY010000139.1 GCA_934668605.1 uncultured Oscillospiraceae bacterium
GTATTCAGACGAATGGACTCGAAAGGCGGCTCTTGGCGGCATGCCGGTGGCATGCCGCAACCGCCGTGGCTTTTTCCGCAGAAAAAGCGAGTCCATTAGTCTCCACCAAAAAGCCCTGAAATCTCGTGGTTTCAGGGCTTTTTCTTTTTGCATGATTTTCGATATGTTAGTAACGCGTTAGTAACAGGCGCGTCAATCGTGTCTATCAATTGACCGATGGCAAAGTGTTCACCGATATGGTATTATGATAGAGCAGCCGTTTTGATACATGGATGGAAAAAGCGCAGGGAGGACGTAGCGATGAACAAAGCGGAAATCTATCAGTTTCTCACGGAACAGGGAATTTCCTACGAGGCGACCGAGCACAAGGCGGTTTTTAATATGGAAGAGCTGGGCTCTGTAGAGCTGCCTTACCCCGAATGGGACGCAAAGAATCTGTTTGTCCGGGACGATAAAAAGCGGAATTACTATCTCATTACCGTAAGAGGAAACAAGCGGGTCGATCTGAAGGCGTTCCGCAGGCAGCACAATCTCCGCGCGCTGTCGTTTGCGTCGGCGGAGGAGCTGCTCTCTATCATGGCTCTGACGCCCGGCTCTGTCACGCCGCTTGGAATTCTGAATGACGCGGAACATCGGGTGCAGGTCTATCTGGATGCGGAGTTTGCCGGGAACATGATCGGCGTGCATCCAAATGATAACACGGCAAGCGTGTGGATGCAGGCGGATGATCTGATGGAACTGCTCCACAGGCACGGAAACGCCGCGGAGTACACACAGATCGATTTTTAAAACCGGAAAAAGGAAGAATCCCCCCGCTGCCAGCCTGCGCACTGGCAGCGGGGGTTCTCATGCAATCGCTTCAATAGGGATGCGCAGCTTTGATCTGCAATCTTACCTTGTCGGCAAACAGCGCGATAAACTCGGCATTGGTCGGCTTGCCGCGTGCATTGGAGATGGTGCAGCCGAAGAATTTTTGCAGCATTTCCTCATCGCCGCGTTCCCAGGCGAGTTCAATCGCGTGCCGGATGGCGCGTTCGACACGGGAGGACGTTGAGTGGAACTTCCGCGCGACCTGCGGGTATAAAATTTTCGTGATCGCGCTCATGACCTCCATATCGTCGACCGCCATCAAGATCGATTCTCGCAGGTATTGGTACCCCTTCACGTGCGCCGGAACGCCGATGTCGTGAATCATTGACGTGACCAATTCTTCGACGCTTTCGCTCAGAAATCTTGTCCCATGCGCGACATGCTCGGCAATCACGATATCATTCACCCGGTCGGAAATGGTTTTCAATTTGCACGGTTTGCTCAAAAAGTACCGCGCGCCGTACATTTCTGCCACCTGCGCCGCAAAGCTGGTCATTGCGCTGGTGAGCACGAGGCCGAGCGGCGGCTTGGGAAGCGCGCTTGCCGCTTTTAAGACGGAAATGCCGTCCAGTTTCGGCAGCATCAAATCGAGAATCAGCACATTCGGCTTTTCGGAGCGAACCAATTCAAGGGCTTTTTCGCCGTCGTTGGCAACGCCTACGACTTCAAAGGAAGAACAGGTTTTCAGGTAGCCCGCAAGCTCGGCGGCATAGCTTTGGCTTGCGTCGGCAATCAGAATTTTAATGCAGTTGTCCAAAATATCGACCCCTCTCATTAGAAATTATCTTCATGCCCGGCCAGACACTAAATTTTGCTGTGGTATGTATAAATTAGCATATCCTTGTAGAAAATTCAATATTTTGCGTGAAAGTTTTTACCACTTTCTGTAGACAGAATTCGACAGATTCTGTCCAAACCTGTCGAATTTTGTCCAATTTTGTCGAATTTCAAAGACGCGGCGTGCGCCTGAAATTGGACAGGAATGAAATAAGACTTGACAAGTGACCGATTGGTAACTATAATCTTGGCTATCGATCGGTTACTTTTATCGGGAGGGTATCTATGGCGGGCGAAACGAAAGAGCGCATTTTAGAGACGGCGCTGGAGCTTTTTGCGCAGAACGGCTACCTCGGAACGTCCATGCAGGACATTGCCGCGAGGCTGAAAATCACGAAGGCGGCGCTTTATAAGCACTATACCGGGAAGCAGGAAATTTTAGACCGGATCGTCGCGCGGATGAATGAGATGGACGCGGCGCGCGCGAAGGCGTATGAAATGCCGGAAGCGGAGACGGATAGCTTTGCGGAGGCCTATCTGCGCGTCCCGGCCGAAAAAATCCGCGCATACAGCAAGGCGCAGTTTGACCATTGGACGAAAGACACATTTGCGGCAAATTTCCGAAAAATGCTGACGCTGGAGCAGTACCGCACCCCCGAGCTTGCGCGGCTGTATCAGGACGATCTGGCAGGCGGGCCGGCAGCATACATGGCGGCCATTTTCCGCGAGCTCACGGACAGTGACGAGGGCGCGATGCAGCTGGCGCTGGAGTTCTATGCGCCGATGTTTCTTTTATACAGCCTCTACGACGGAGCGGCGGATAAGACGTCCATCGAGCCGCTGCTGGACGCGAACATCGACCGGTTTATCCGCAGGCTTGAGACCGAATACAGAAGGCCGGAAGCGGATTTATGACGCGAAAACGCAGTACTGACTACGAGACATGTGGCCGGTGCTGCACTTTTTTGGAAAGGAAGAGTATCTATGGACGCAATTTTATACACCACCAACACCGGCAGCACAGAGCGCTATGCAACGCTTTTGTCCCATGAAACGGGGCTCCCGGTGTATTCTCCGGATCAAGCGGGAAAAGCGCTTCCCGCCGGGGCGGAGGTGCTCTATCTCGGCTGGGTGATGGCGGGCTCGGTCAAGGGCTATGCCGCTGCCGCAAAGCGCTACCGGGTGCGCGCTGTCTGCGCGGTCGGCATGGGAAAGACCGGGACACAGACAGATGCCGTGCGCCAGAAGACGGCAGTTTCCGCCGATGTCCCGCTATTTACGCTGCAAGGAAACTTCGACGTGAAAAAACTGCATGGCCTGTACCGCCCCATGATGGAGCTTATGGTCAAAACGGCAGGGAAGGCTCTGGCGGAGAAGAAAGACCGCACGCCGGAGGAGGACGATATGCTGGACATGATGCTGCACGGCGGCGAACGGGTCAGACCGGAGAATCTGCGCGCTGTTCTGGACTGGTACAAAGCGCAGAATGAAAGGGGAGAACGCAGATGAAGCTCTATTTTGGAAACGCCGTCACGACGGCGACGACGGTCATGATCCTCGCGCTGCTTGCCTTTATCGGATATTCGGCGGTCAATCACGCAAGCATTTCCTGCTGGGGGCGCAGGAGCGCCGCGCTGCTGGTCTTCGGGCTTGCGGTCTGCTGCTTCGCGGCGGCGCGGGACGGTCTGGACAAGACGATCCAGCACGCGATCGACGGAAGCTGCGCGCCGGGGCTGTTTCCGCTGGTGAGCGTTCCGACCATCGTCGGCTGCATCGGTGCATTTCTGATCCTCCTTGCCGCCATTGCCACACCGATTGCAAAAACGCAGCGCGCCCGCGAGGTCTGGTTCTACGTGATGTCCGGCGGCGCGGTGTTAAAAATCGTGACGATGGAGATCGCAAGAATGGTTCTGTGAGAAAGGAGCATGCATGAAACCGAAAGCTGTAAACCCGAGCGATACGACCCGCGCGCAGGCGTATGCGCTCTGGATGGACGCGCCGAACCCGATGGTGACGTTTTTCAAGACGCTGGATGTGACGCCGCTTGTCCGGCTCAGCCGCAGGAAGGGACTGAAATTCAATCAGAAGGGCGTCTGGAGACGACACTGAAGCTGTCATTCCAGTTCCACCACACACAGATGGACGGCGCGCACGCCGGGCGCTTTTTGCAGAGGCTGCAGGAACTGATTTTTGCGTTGTGATCTGGAGCATGGTGTATCCGGTTTCCTGCGATAATGCGAGAAGGAGCCGGACAGGCTTCTGGCCGGAACGCTTCGACACAAGGCGACGGGAGGCGACAGCATGCGAGCGGAATTGTCGAAATGTGTCTACAAAAAATGGCAAATAGAATCCGGATGAATATTGAAAATCTGTAAGAAATATGATAAATTATCAACATCGCAGCGAAAATTGGTGTCTGGCCGGACAACTCCACGATTGAAAGGAGACTGTCCTCATGGAAACGAAACTCAAAATTCTTCTTGCAGATGAAAATGAAGCCTTTGCCGCGCAGCTGACCGCCGCGCTCGAGCAGGAACCCGCGTTTTGTGTTGCCGGTGCCGCGCGTGACGCAGTGCGCGCCGGAGAGCTGCTTCAACGTGTGCAGCCGGATGTACTGATTGTGGATCTTCTGCTGCCGAAGGGCGGCGGAGCTGCCGTTTTGAAGCAGGCGGGCGCGCAGCCGAAGCCGCCATTGATCCTTGCGCTGACGGGCGCACTGACGGATACGGATGCACGGGCGCTTGTGAAGCTCGGTGTGCGGTACATGATGCGAAAGCCCTGTAAAACGGTGGCTGTTGTCTCATGCGTGCTGGAAATGGCCGCTGCGGAGCGGCAGACGCTTCACGAAGCGCCGGACGCCGCGCAATGGACGGATACGGCGCTGCGGGAGCTCGGCATTCCGGCTTGTCTCAACGGAGCTTCCTATCTGCGCGAGGCGGTGTTGCTTGCGCTGGAAGCGCCGGAACTGGACGAAGAGGCGATCTATGCGCGGCTGGCGGAGCGGTTTTTGACCGCACCCTCCCGCGTCCGCCGCGCCATCGGCCATGCCTTTACGATCGCATGGGGGCACAATGATCTGGACGCGCTGCAAAAGTATTTTGGAAGTGCCGTTTTCCAAATCGAGCGGACGCCCTCCAACGCCGCGTGTATTGCGCGGCTGAAAGAGATGCTGCAATCGCAGCTTCAGCCGCACGGCGCTGCCGCGTGTACAACGGGATAGAAAACGTCCTCCGGTTTTTCGGACAAACGCCCGAAGCCGGAGGGCTTTTTGCGCAGATTCAGGTAGTAGACTACAAGCTGGCCGTATTGCGCCGCCGGACGCGCTTTTGAAGCTTCCTGATCTCGTCCAGCATGGCGCTTCGCCGGGGATATCGCGTCTGCCGGTACTCCTTCCCGCGCCGCAGAATATGCGGCGCAAACAGCGCCTGCCAGCCGTCTTGCAGCATCAAAAACCGCCTCCCTTGCAAGTTGCTTCCACGATCTAGTATAACTGGAAGGGGGGAGGGAAGTCAAGACGGGCAAAGACTGGAAAAAACGGGCGGAAACGGAAAAAAACCGGCCGTTCGGGCAAGCCGAAAACAGATGGCTAAAAAAATGTCAACGCATACTAAAAATGTTTTGAAATCTGACGGTTTTTCGTGTATAGTAAAAAGTGATATAAGACGGCTGATATGACGCCGACTTGCCGCGGCCGGCGGGCGCGGGTTACTTCAGCGAAAAGGAGAGTGGGACGATTGGAAGAGCTGCTTCGCATGGAGCACATCAGCAAACG
>CAKUNY010000140.1 GCA_934668605.1 uncultured Oscillospiraceae bacterium
GGAAAAGACCCGGCGAAGGTCGAGACGCAGCTGCGCGCGATCCTGCCGCCCGAGGAATCGTCTGATTTCTGCCACCGGCTGGTTCTGCACGGAAGAGCCGTGTGCGTCGCGCGCCGGCCGCAATGCGAAGCCTGCTGTCTCGCGCCCTACTGCAAAAGCTTCTCGGGAGAATGAGAAACCATGACGGTACATGAATTTGGAGATCGAAACAACCCCGTTCTGCTGCTTCTTCCCGGCACAATGTGCTACTGGAAGGGCAATTTCGGGCACGTAATTGACAGGCTGTCCGAAAAGTTTTTCGTCGCGGTCGTCTCGTACACGGGCTTCGACGAAAATGACACCGAGCACTACGTCAGCGTGGAAGACGAGCTCTGCAGAATCGAGCGCTATATCCAGGCGCACTACGGCGGCAGCATCCGCGCGGCCTACGGCTGCTCGCTGGGCGGAACATTCGTCGCGCACCTTGCCGCACGGCGCAACATTCACATGCAATACGGCATTTTAGGCAGCTCCGATCTCGATCAGGCCGGGAGCTTCATTGTAAAAGAAAGCATCCGAAATCAATTCCGTTCTGACCTCACCACGCCGCTTCCCGAAGCAATCGACAACGGCGAGACGGAAACCCACATTTTCTACGCCAGAAAGATGGGCAAAAAAATACCTTGCCCGCTACCGAAAGCATTTTAAAGCCCCCGTCATTCACGAGCAGAACCTGCGGCACGAGGAGCTGCTGGGCCTGTATCCAGATGACTGGTGCGCGCTGGTCGAAAAAATTTGCCTTCCGGAGGCGCCGCAGATTTGACCGTGCGCTTATCGAGCTCCGCAACTGCGCGTTGCTTGCCGAAAGCGCCGGTTCCTGTTAGAATTACGCCGAGGAGATGATTGTATGAACACCAAGGATATTTTATTGCAGCTCAGGACAACAAAGGGCCTTTCACAAGAGCAGCTGGCCGAGCAGGTTTTCGTAACCCGGCAGGCCGTCTCCCGCTGGGAAACCGGAGAGACGACGCCGAATACAGAAACATTGAAGCTTCTGTCGAAGCTCTACGATGTTTCGATCAACACCCTGCTCGGCGCGCCCCGGCAGCTCGTCTGCCAGTGCTGCGGCATGCCGCTCGAGGACGCGACCACCAGCCATGAGCCGGACGGCGCATTCAACGAGGACTACTGCAAATGGTGTTACACGGACGGCGCATTCAAGTATACGAGCATGGAAGAGCTGATCGATTTCTGCGCTTCGCACATGGCAAGCGAGGCCTGGCCGGAGGAACAGGTGCGCGCGCACATGCAGGCCGTCGTACCGGGATTGAAGCACTGGAAAAAGTGAATATGACGGCGCGGACGGCGGAAATTATTTCTGCTGCCTGCGCTTGATTTTTGGCCGGATTTCGCGTATGCTTGCTTTGATTGTTTTTTAAGGAGCATGCAAATGACAGAAAAGGAAAAAATGCAGCGTCAGATGCTCTACGATGCGAATCACGATACGGACTTATTGCAGGAGCGCGCGCGAGCAAAGGAGCTCTGCTGGCAGTATAACCGCCTCTCCCCGCTTGAAATCACGCAGCAGCAAGCGCTGATGCGGCAGCTGCTCGGCAAAATTGCGGGCGATTTCTGCATTCTTGCGCCGTTCTGGTGCGACTATGGCTATCATATCTCCATCGGTGAGGACTTTTTCGCGAACCACAATACGGTCATTCTGGACGGCGCGAGCGTGCGCTTCGGCGATCATGTCTATATCGCGCCGAACTGCGGCTTTTACACGGCAGGACACCCCATTGACGCAGCGCGCCGCAATCAGGGTCTGGAATACGCCTGCCCGATCACCGTTGGAGATAATGTGTGGATCGGCGCGGGTGTTCAGGTCATGCCCGGCGTTACCATCGGCAGTAACGTCGTTATCGGCGCCGGAAGTATCGTCGTGAAGGATATCCCGGAGGGCTCCGTCGCCGTGGGCAACCCCTGCCGGGTGCTCCGCGCGATCACGGAGAAAGACCGGGAAGCCTCCTGGGACAGGCCGCTTCCCGGCGGCCGCGAACCGGAAGGACGGTAAGACGGCATGGGAATTACCATTCTGGCCGCACTCATTTTAATGGCGGCGTATTTTCTTCTTTTGTACGCGGGCGTTGGCCTGATTCAGAACAAACGCTTTTTCTCCTCCGCGCCGAAGGAGGTTCTGGCCGTTGTGCCGGAGCGAAGACAGAGCGCTTTCGCGGCGCGCATGCGCTCGGCTGGCTGCTTTGGTTCGCGGCAATTCTGCTGTTTCCCGGCGCGCTGTTTTTTGCCGCGTGGGACGGGCTGCGCAATGGCTTCGGCTTCTGGCAGTTTTTCACCCGCTTTCTTGCGGTGCTCTATGCTGTGGAGCTCTACGACATCTTCTTTTTCGACTGGTTCCTGCTCTGCCGCTCCGGCTTCTTCGCGCATTTTTATCCGGAGGTGACGGGCGTCGTAGGCCCGAAGCAGTTCTGGTACAACGGAAAAACGCATCTGCTCCATTTCGCGCTCTATCTCCCCTTCTGCGCGGCGCTCGCGGGGCTTTGCACAATGTTTTGATGTGCCATTTGGTTTTGATTGGAGGATCCCTCCATGCTTCTTTTGCAAATCGTGTTATATTGCCTGCTGTTCGTTCTGCTGGTCAAATGCGCAGCGGGAAAAACGGGGCTTAACTGCCTGTATTTTTATCCGGAGGCTTTTATCGACGAGGCGCAGCGGCGCGGTCTTGCGGAGAAAAGTGCCGTCATGAAAAAAGGAAATCGCTTCATGGTCTTTTTCTGCCTTGTCATGCTTCTCGCGCTGCTCGCAATTCTTTGCCTCTGGAACCGCGTTTCGGATTTCAAGACGGCATATATGCAGAGCTCGCTGCTTCTCGTCGTCACAAACTGGTTTGACGGGATCGTCGTCGACCGGCTCTGGGTCGGGCGCGGCAGGCTCTGGAGCATTCCGGGCATGGAGGGCATTTCGTATGTGAAGCCGTGGAAAACGGTTCTGACAAAACGCGCGCTGGCAACGATCGTATATCTGATCATCTCCCTCGCTGTGGCCGGTCTTGCAGCAGCGCTCGGCAAGCTTCTTTGACGGCGCACTTTGCTCTTTCAAACAGCATATCATGGCGGCAGGTATCGCGCGATACCTGCCGCCTGCGTTTTTTCAGGGATTTGGACGAGCCGTGGGCGAATACAGTAGCCTATGGAGGTGATGCATATGCTATGCGCCAGCGTGTGGCTGATGCTCAGCAGTATGCTCTATTCACTCAGACTCTCTTCCGGCAGTTCGTTTCCAAAGCCCCTGACGCTGGAAGAAGAACGCTACTATCTGGAGAAAAGCGCGGCGGGCGATCTGGAGGCAAGAAACATTCTGATTGAGCGCAACCTCCGCCTCGTGGCGCACATCATGAACAAGGGCTGAAGCAATCGGAAGTTTTCTGGTGTGAAAAAATGACCCGCTGCGGGTCTCCGAATTTCAGGAAAATTTCAAGCTCGACACGCTCGCGCGTGCTTCCCTTTTTCACCACAATGTGATCGAGAATCGTCGTGACAAGCGCCGCGTCCATGCCGTTTTCAAACGACAGCTTTCTCTCCAGCGCCGTCCGGATCTCCTGCATCTGTGCCTGCGTGATCCTGCTCTTTTCTTCCTCCTGCCTGATCTCGGCAAGCTGCAATTCCAGCCGCTGCATCTGGTCGTTAAAGCCATCGTTTCGTTTTTTGAACTCTGCCGTATTGATCGCACCGGAAATGCTCAGGTCTAACAGCCGGTCTTTTTTCTGTTCCAGCGATTGCAGTTCTTCTTCGATGCGAACACTTTCCCGTCGGAAGTCGCGCTCGTTCGGCACAGCCTCGATCACCTTCATGACAGCAACGATCACTGCCTCTTTATCCTGTACAAGCCCCTCGAAAATCCGCGCCATGATCTGGTTCAAATCCGACGTCCAGAGCTGCGGAGACGAACAGCCCGCGCGGCCGCGGTCGCGGTAAACCCTGCATTGCCAGACCTCCTGACTTCCGGTCTGCGTTTTGTAGATCTGTCGGTGATAACTTGTACCGTGTTCCTCACAGATGATTTTTCCGCTGTAGGGATACCGGTTGTGGAAGCTTGCCCCTCTGGCGTGCTGCTGCATCTGTTTGCTTCGCGCTTTGTAGAGGGCGTTTGCCCTGTCCCAGAGTTCTTCCGAGACGATTGCCGGTACCGACGGGTCCGGGTACATGACCCACTCGCTCTCATCAAGAAATACCTTTCGTTTGCTTCGGTAGTCAACGGTCTGGCTCTTGCTGCCGCAGTACCAGCCCTTGTATTTGGGATTGCAGAGGATGTGGCGAATGGTCAGCACGTTGAAAGCGTTGCCCTGTCTGCTTGTAAAGCCCTCGTCGAACAGAATTTGAGAAATGCGGCGGATGCCAAGCTGCTGGTTGGCATACAGGTCAAAGATACGCCGAACTGCCTGCGCTTCCGTTTCGTTGACTGTCAGCACGCAGCCGCTTTTGTCGTAGCCCCAGAGCCGGTCGTTTCCCAGCACATGCCCATTTTTGATTGCCTGCCGGAAACCGAATTTCAGACGCTCTGAGAGTTTTCGAACTTCATCCTGTGCTACGCCTGCCATGACGACCAGGCGGAATTCGCTGTCCGGGTCAAGCGTGTTGATGTTGTCGTTCTGGAATAGAACGCCGACATCATGCTCCAGAAGCTCCTGTGTATACTGGATGCTGTCCAGCGTAGAACGTGAGAAGCGGGATATCTCCTTCGTGATGATAAAATCGAAGCGCCCGTCTTTGGCGTCCTGTATCATCCGAAGGAAGCTATCCCGCTTCTTTGTACTGGTACCGCTGATGCCCTCGTCGATGTACCCCGGCACATAGCTCCAGCTTCGCTTGGACTGAATCAGCTCTGTGTAGTACTGCACCTGATTTTCCAAACTGTTCAGCTGTTCGTCTCTGTCTGTGGAAACGCGCGCGTAAAATGTTACGCGCAGCGGCAGATCGAAAATTGTCCGCCCGTTTCGCATTTCATTGCGGATTTTTACAATGTTCATGATCAAGTCCTCCTGTCAAGCACACAGGATACCGAAAGAAGCTGGGAAAGTCTATCGACGAATGTACCAAATCGGTTGCGCCCAAATAGGTCGTTTTAGAGATCAGGCCCAGTGTACAGACCTCCTCTAATAAAACGGATAAAAGCTCTCGCTGCGCATTTTCCATTTTAATCACCTCGGTTCAGCGTATGAGGGAATGTCTTCTATGATTCCAAATCAAAGCATCGGAAAACGTGGCTTTCTGCCGTGCTTTCCGATGCTTTGATCCACAGGGCGGCTCTGTTTACGCAGAGCCGCCCCTGCTTTTGAAATTTTGATACTTGCTCCTGTTCGACGCTTCTTCCCGGAGCCAAGGCAGCGGCTGAACGGCGGCTGGCGCCGCGCACGGGTCTTGCA
>CAKUNY010000141.1 GCA_934668605.1 uncultured Oscillospiraceae bacterium
GCGACACGGCGGGCCGGCTCCACAACAAGCAGAACCTCATGAACGAGCTTGGCAAAATCTCGCGCATCATTGACCGCGAGCTCCCCAACGCCAGCAAGGAGGTCCTTCTGGTGCTCGACGGCACGACCGGCCAGAACGGCCTTATTCAGGCCGAGCAGTTCAGCCAGATCGCGGGCGTGACGGGCATGGTCGTAACGAAGCTCGATGGCACGGCCAAGGGCGGTGTGGTCATCGCCGTATCGAATACGCTCAAAATCCCGGTCAAATTTGTCGGCGTGGGCGAGCAGATGGACGATCTGATGGCGTTTGACGCGCACAGCTTCGTGGAAGCACTGATTTAAGGAGGCGCGGCATGAAGGTCATTCTGGCAAGCAAAAATCCGCATAAGCTCACGGAGCTCTCCGTGATTTTGTCGCAGCACGGCTTTGAGATCGCGCTGGAATCGGAATATGGGCTCGATATCGACGTGGACGAGACGGGCACGACGTTTGAAGAAAATTCGTTACTCAAAGCTGAGGCCGTCATGAAAGCCTCCGGGCTTCCGGTTCTGGCGGACGATTCAGGGCTGATGGTGGACGCGCTGGACGGCGCGCCGGGCGTGTATTCCGCGCGGTACGGCCATAAATCGTCTGACGGCGAGCGCACGGCATTTTTGCTGGAGAACATGAAGGACGTACCGGACGAGAAGCGCACGGCAAAATTTGTCTGCGTCATCACCTGCCTCTGGCCGGACGGGCGCAAGATCGTTGCGCGCGGCGAGTGCCCGGGCGTGATCACGTGCGAGGTACACGGGGAAAACGGCTTTGGCTACGACCCGGTCTTTTATCTTCCCGAGCTTGGCATGACGTACGCCGAGCTTCCGAGCGAACAGAAAAACGCAATTTCCCACAGAGCGCGCGCTTTGCAGGATTTTTGCAGAAAGTATCAAGAGGTAGGCTATGACAAGTAAGGAACGCGCTGCGCTTCGGGCGCAGGCCAATACAATTGACACGACGCTGATGGTCGGCAAGGGCGGCGTATCGGAAACGCTCGTTGCCGAGGCGGAGAAGCTTCTGGACATTCACGAGCTGGTGAAGGGCCGCGTGCTGGAGACGGCGATGATGACCCCGCGCGAGGTCTGCGACGCACTGTGCGAAGCGACAGGCGCGGAAGGCATTCAGGTCGTGGGCTCAAAGTTCGTGATCTGGCGCAAATCTGAGAAGGTCGAGCAGGAAAAGAAGAAGGCGGAGAAAAAGGCGGCAACACCCAAAAAGGTCTCCGGCAACTATAACCCCGTCAAGGCCGGCATCACCCGCCGCAAGCAGCAGGCGAAAGAGCGTCGCAAGCAGCAGAAGGAGTATTTCCACGAGGCAGCCGTGAAGGCCGCCATCGAGAGAAGAAAACAGCAGGAAGGCTGATAGGATGAAGATCGGCGTATACGGCGGCAGCTTCAACCCGCCGCATCTGGGGCATGTGCGCGCGGCGCAGGCGTGCAAAGAGGCGCTGGGCTTAGACCGCGTCCTGGTCATCCCGGCCAGCATCCCGCCGCACAAGCAGATGGCGAGCGGCTCGCCTGCGGCGATGGAGCGCTTCCGGCTCACGCAGCTTGCCTTTTCGCAGCTGCCCGGCTTCGAGGTGCTGGACATGGAGCTCCGGCGCGAAGGAAAAAGCTATACGGTGGATACCATCCGCGCGCTCAAGGCACAATATGAACAGAGTGATCTGTTTCTCATGATGGGAACGGACATGTTTTTGTCGTTTCAGGACTGGTACCGCCCGGAGGAAATCGCGAAAAACGCGCGCCTCGTCTGCTTTTCCCGGTACGACGCCGATGAAAAAAACCGCGGCGCGCTTTTGGGGCAGGCGGATGCGCTGGAAGCCCGGTTCGGACAAAGGCCGGTGCTCCTGGAAAACGACTGCTTCGACATCTCCTCGACCGAGGCAAGAAGGCTCGTGCGTTTTGAAATCGCCGCGCCGTATCTGCCGGAGGCGGTGCTGCGCGAAATTGAGGCAAAAGGGCTCTATGGCGCGGGGGAGAATGACAAAGACCTCCCGTTTGAGCGGTTGAGGGACGTGAGCTTGTCGCTTCACAAGCCGTCCCGCGTGCCGCATGCCACCGGCGTGTGCGAAACGGCGCGGGAGATGGCGAGAAAATTCGGAGCCGATGAAGAACTTGCCGCGCGGGCGGGTATTTTGCACGATGTGACGAAGGCGCTGGGCGCAAAGCAGCAGCTGATGCTTGCCGAAAAATGGAACGTCGCGCTTACCGATTTTGAGCGTGCGAACCCGCATCTTCTGCATGCGAAAACGGGCGCGGCGGCGGCGCGGGAGCTTTTCGGCGAGTGCGAGGAGGTGGCAAACGCCATCGAATGGCACACGACGGGAAAGCCGGATATGACGAAGCTTGAAAAAATCGTCTATCTTGCAGACATGATCGAGCCCAACCGCACGTATCCCGGCGTGGAGGAAATTCGGGCGGCGGCGGAAAAAGACCTCGATGAGGGCGTTCTGCTCGCGCTGGAACGAACCATCTCACATTTGCAGGAGGAGGGCTTCGCCGTGTGCGAGGACTCGATCCGGGCGCGCGCGTTTTTGCTGAGCGAAAGGAAATCAAGTTAGCATGAATCATGAAAAGCACCACGGCCATTTTGAAGCGCCGCGGGAAAAAAAGCGGCTGACAGGCAAACAGAAGGGCGCGATCGGCATTGCGCTGGCGCTGGCCATTTTTGTTGGACTGGCTGTCGGCATTTATAAAACCGTTGTCCGGCCGCCGCAGAAGACCGAGCCGGTCGCAGAAGTCCAGCCGGAGAAGGAGGAGCCGGCCGAGCCGGAGGTCAAAAAGCCGACCATCAAGCACGTTGTGACGAAGGTCGACGAGGATACCGGCGAAGAGATCGAGGAAGAAATGGAGCTTCCGGCGAGCCACCGGACGGGAGTCTACAACATCCTCATCTGCGGCACGGACGACGACGGCTACCGCACGGACACGATCATCGTCGCGCATCTGGACGAGGAAACGCACGACGTTGCGCTCATGAGCGTCCCGCGCGATACGGTCGTCTTGACCGGAAACGGCGGCATTATGAAAATCAACTCCGTCTACGCAGGAGGCGGCGCGGACGGCATGGCGCGGCTTTCCAAGCGGCTCGGCGCGATGCTGGGCTTTGAGCTTGACGGCTACGTGCTGGTAAATCTGGAGGCCTTCCGCGAGACGGTGGATCTGGTCGGCGGCGTGGAGTTTGACGTGCCGCAGGACATGTATTATAATGACCCGACGCAGAATCTTCATATCGACCTCAAGGCGGGAAAGCAGACGCTGGACGGCGAAAAGGCAATGGAGCTTGTGCGCTTTCGCAAGGGCTACGCCTCGCAGGACATTCAGCGCACGAAGGTGCAGCAGGAATTTTTGCGGGCGCTGGCTAAAAAGGTTCTGAGCGTGTCGAGCCTCACGAAGCTCAAGGAATTTGCCGATGTGTTCAGCACGTATGTGACGACCGACCTCACCGTCGGCAACATGCTCTATTTCGCGAAGTCCCTCATGCAGTGCGATTTTGACGCGATGAAGACCTATACGCTCGAGGGCGAGGGCGCGATGATCAACGGCGGGTCGTATTATCCGCTTTACGCGGGAAAGCTCGTGCAGGTCGTGAACGAATCGTTTAACCCCTATGACGCGCCCGTGACGCTCGACACCGTGAACGTCATTACGCCCGAGGTTGCAAGATCGTATCAGAAGCCCGCAGAGCCGGAGCCCGCCGAAGAACCGGCGGAACCGGAAAATCCGGAGGAAACCGGCGAAGAGGCACCGGGCGAGGAGCCGCCGGCGGACGAAAATCCGGACGATGCGAACCCGGAAAACCCGGACGCACCGGCGCAGGAGAATCTGGAGGAAAATCCGGATAACTGGATGAGCCCGGACGAATTATTTGAAGATACCCAACAGACGGACGATACACCCTAAAAACGAAAGGATGGAATGCATGATTTCTGCAAAGGAAGTTGCGGCGATTGCCGCCAAGGCACTCGACAGCAAGCTCGGAAAGGACATCAGTCTGATTGAAATTGCCGACGTTTCGACGCTGGCGGACTATTTTCTGATTTGCACGGCGACGAGCAACACGCATGTCAAGACGCTCTGCGACGCAGTGGAGGAAGCAATGGACGCGGCGGGCGAGCCGCTTCTCAATCGCGAAGGCCATCGCGGCGGCACGTGGGTGCTGATGGACTTCGGCTGTGTGGTCGTACATGTGTTCACGGCGGAGACGAGAAGCTTTTATGACCTGGAGCGCCTCTGGCAGGACGGAAAAGTTGTGAATCTTTCGTCCATCCTGACGCACGACGCTTGACAAACTGCGCCAAACTGCGTACAATAGCGGGGTAATATCGACAAACGCTTTGATGGAGAAATAAGCGCGTCTATCCTCTTTCAGAGAGCCTGCGGCGGGTGAAAGCAGGTAAGAGGCGGCGCGAAGCTCGCTCCGGAGCGGTCTTCCTGAAACCAGGTAGGGAAGAACGGCTGACCGCGTGAGAGGTCACTGAGCATCATGTAATGATGGAATCAGGGTGGTACCGCGTGATCTACGCCCCTGACTGCAAAGCAGTCAGGGGCTTTTTTGCGGCGCAATCCATAGGAGGGAAGAATGGAATTCCGGAAATCTCTCCGTCCATGCGTAGGGGGCGATGCCCACATCGCCCCATTGGGTACCATCGAATTCGCCGAAGAATACCGTAAAAACGGTTCGTACCGCCGGGTCGATGTGGGCATCGACCCCTACGAATACCCCGGAGGATTTCAGAAACCCTGGAGTGGTGGACGCGGCTTTCCGTCCGTCCAAAACCCGGTAAATTACGAGACAAAGGAGTCTGTTATGAAATACGATTTTGCAGCCATTGAAGCCAAATGGCAGAAAAAGTGGGAAGAGACGAAGCCCTACGCCGCCATCACCGGCGACCCCAGACCCAAGTTCTACGGCCTCATCGAGTTCCCGTACCCGTCGGCCGCCGGCCTTCATGTCGGCCATCCGCGCCCCTTTACGGCGATGGACATCATCTGCCGCAAAAAGCGCATGCAGGGCTACAACGTCCTGAACCCCATCGGCTTTGACGCGTTCGGCCTGCCGACCGAGAACTTCGCCATCAAGAACCACATCCACCCGGCGATCGTCACGAAGAAGAACATCGAAAACTTCACCCGCCAGCTCAAGATGCTCGGCTACAGCTTCGACTGGGATCGCGTCGTCGACACGACAGACCCCGAATATTATAAGTGGACGCAGTGGATCTTCCTCCAGATGTACAAGCACGGCCTGGCCTACAAGACCACCATGCCCGTCAACTGGTGCACGAGCTGCAAGTGCGTGCTGGCAAACGAAGAGGTCGTCGAGGGCGTGTGCGAGCGCTG
>CAKUNY010000142.1 GCA_934668605.1 uncultured Oscillospiraceae bacterium
GCCAGCAGCCGGAGCTGATCGTCCTCGACGAGCCGACAAGCTATCTCGACATCCGCTATAAGCTGGAGCTTTTGAGCGTTCTCAAGCGCATGGTGCGCGAAAAAAATCTGGCGGTTCTGATGTCTCTTCACGAGCTGGATCTGGCCGCGCGCGTTTCCGATACGGTTGTCTGCGTCGCGGGCGACCGGATCGACAAGATCGGCGCGCCCGAAGAAATTTTCACGCGCGAATATATTGCAAAGCTCTATCACATGGAACCGGGCAAATACGATGCGTGCTTCGATACGCTGGAGTTTGTCCCCTGAGGTGCTTATGAACGATACGTATGGAACGTTTTATGCCGTCGGTGTCGGCCCCGGAGATCCGGAGCTTCTGACGCTGCAGGCGGTGAACATTTTAAAGCGGTGCCCGGTGATCGCCGCGCCGCAAACAAGATCGGGGCAGATGCTGGCGCTGGACATTGCGCGCGGCGCGGTCGACCTTCAGGAAAAGGAAATTCTGCCGCTGGCGTTTACCATGTCGCATGACGCTTCCCTTCGCGAGGAAAGCTACCGGGAAGCGGCGCGGCAAATAGGGGCGTTTTTGCAAAAGGGCGCGGATGTCGCGATGGTGAATTTAGGAGACGTCTCCATTTACGCGACCGCCTATTATATTTTCACGGAGCTTCGCGAGGCCGGCTTTGAGACGGTCATGGTTCCGGGTGTGACGAGCTTTTCCGCTGTGGCTGCCGCGCTCGGCTGGAGCTTGACTGAGATCGATGCGCCGCTTCACATCATCCCCGCCAGCGCCGATTTGGACCGGGCGCTTTCTCTTCCCGGCACAAAGGTCCTGATGAAGTCCGGCAGCGCCATTTTGGATACCGTCGCCGCGCTGAAACGAAACGGGCTTCTTCCGCGCGCGGCGCTCGTTGCCGACTGCGGCCTTCCGACGCAGAAGGTTTTCTATGACCTTTCGAAGCTTCCGGACACAATCAGCTATTTTGCCACCATCATCGTAAAAGGAGCGTGATCGCATGACGGCGCAGCTTCCAAGGCTTGTCTTGGCCGGAACCAACAGCGGCTGCGGCAAAACGACCGTCACCTGCGCCATCTTGCAGGCGCTGGTGAACCGGGGGCTCCCGGTTTCCGCGGCAAAATGCGGTCCTGACTACATTGACCCCATGTTCCACAGCCGGATCATCGGCGCGAAAAGCTCGAATCTCGACCCCTTTTTCTTTGACGAAAACACGCTTCGCTATCTGCTCGCAGAAAACAGCCGCGGCTGCGCGCTTGCCGTCATGGAGGGCGTGATGGGCTACTACGACGGTCTGAGCCTTACATCGACACGCGCGAGCACCTTCGAGCTCGCGCAGCAAACGGACAGCCCCGTCATTCTCGTCGTAAACGCCAGAGGCGCGGCCTTGTCGGTTCTTGCGGCGATCCAGGGCTTTTTGCAGTTCCGGCCGGAAAGCCGGATTTGCGGCGTGATTTTAAACGGCTGCACAGCCATGAGCTACGGCGCGCTGGCTCCGGAGCTTGAGCGCCTGTTTTCTGTCAAGGCCTGCGGCTATCTGCCGCGTCTTCCGGACTGCGCGCTCGAAAGCCGCCATCTCGGCCTCGTGACCGCGCAGGAGGTGACGGGACTCAAGGAAAAAATGCAGCGCCTTGCCCGGGCGGCAGAGGGGAGCCTCGATTTTGACGCGCTGCTTGCCATCGCAAAAAGCGCCCCGCCCCTCTCGATCGCGCCGCCGGAGCTTCCCGAACCGGGCGCGCCCGTGCGCGTCGGCGTTGCGCGGGACAAGGCGTTCTGCTTTTTCTATGAGGACAGCCTGAACCTTCTCAGAAAGCTCGGCGCGGAGCTTGTCGATTTCAGCCCGCTGGAAGACGAAGCGCTTCCGGAGGATCTGCAAGGGCTCTATCTTCCGGGCGGCTATCCCGAGCTTTACGCCGAAGCGCTCTCACAGAACCAGACCATGCGCGAATCGGTTCGCAAGGCGGTCACCGGAGGCCTGCCCTGCATCGCCGAGTGCGGCGGCTTTCTGTATCTGACCGAAAAAATCGGAAGCTGCCCGATGGCGGGCGCGCTGAAGGGCGGCTGCTTTGACACGGGAAAGCTCACCCGCTTCGGCTACGTGACGCTCACGGCGCAAAAAGACAATCTTCTCTGCCGCGCAGGTGAGCAGATTCCCGCGCACGAATTTCACCACTGGGATGCAGAGCATCCCGGAGAAGACTTCCGCGCGGAAAAGCCGTCGGGCCGGAGCTGGCCATGCACGCACGCATCCAGAACGCTCTACGCGGGCTTTCCGCATTTTCATTTTTACGCCAACCCATCGTTTGCCGTCCGGTTTCTGGACGCTTGCAGAAAGGAATCCTGCCATGCTGGAACAAATAAAGCCCATGGAGATTGAAGCGCGCAGCTTCGAAATCATCACAGAGCTTCTTGGCTCGCGCAAGCTTGACCCCGAAAACGAGCTTGTCATCAAGCGCGCCATTCACACGACCGCGGATTTTGACTACGCGGATAATCTCGTCTTTTCCCCGCACGCTGTGAAAACGGGGATCGAGGCGCTCAAAAATGGCTGCGATATCGTGACCGATACGCAAATGGCGAAGGCCGGGATCAACAAGACGATTTTGTCCAGCCTCGGCGGCGAAGTGCACTGCTTCATGGCAGACCCTGACGTTGCAGCGGAAGCAAAATCGCGCGGAGTCACGCGGGCGCTTGTGTCGATGGAAAAGGCGGCCTCTCTTCCGAAGCCCTGCATCTTCGCCATCGGAAACGCCCCGACGGCGCTCCTTTCCCTCGAACGTCTGATGGAGGAGGGAACGCTTTCTCCCGCGCTCATCATCGGCGTTCCGGTCGGGTTTGTAAACGTCGTGGAGAGCAAGGAGCTTATCATCGAAGGCGATCGCGCGCCCTATATCATCGCCCGCGGGCGCAAGGGCGGAAGCAATGTTGCCGCCGCCATCTGCAACGCGATGCTCTATCAGATTCGGCGGTAACATGGAAGAATACATCGTAAAAGACGGAAAGAAGCTTCGTCTGGGCTACACGACCGGCTCATGCGCGGCGGCAGCGGCAAAGGCGGCGGCCTATATGCTTCTGACCGGCAGGCGAAAAGAGGCCATCGACCTTCTCACGCCGAAAGGGATTCGGCTCCATCTGGCGGTCGAGGAGATCAGAATCACATCCGCCGAGGCCTCCTGCGCCATCCGAAAAGACAGCGGAGACGACCCGGACGCCACCCGAGATACGCTCATTTTTGCCTGCGTCACAAAAACAGACGCGCCCGGAATTTTGATTGACGGCGGCGTAGGCGTCGGAAGAGTGACAAAGCGCGGCCTTGACCAGCCCGTCGGCGCGGCGGCCATCAATTCCGTCCCCCGGCGGATGATCGAGGAAAACGTCCGCGAGGTCTGCGCGCTCTGCGGCTATGACGGCGGGCTCTCGATTATCATTTCCGTCCCGGCAGGCGAGGCGCTCGCGAAAAAAACGTTCAATCCCCGCCTCGGCATTGTGGGCGGTATCTCGATCCTCGGCACAACTGGCATTGTCGAGCCCATGAGCGAACAGGCGCTTGTAGACACCATCCGTGTTGAGCTCCGACAGCGGCGGGAACTGGGCGCAGAGTATGTTCTTCTCACGCCCGGGAACTACGGCGCGGATTTTATCCGGGAAACCATCGGCATCGACCCCCGGACGGCGGTTCTGACCAGCAATTTTATCGGCGACGCGCTGGAATTAAGCCGGGAGCTGGGCTTTCATGGCGCGCTTCTCATCGGCCACATCGGAAAGCTCGTGAAGCTGGCCGGCGGCATGTGGAACACGCACTCGAAATTCGGCGACTGCCGCATGGAGCTTCTTGCCGCGCACGCCGCGGCGCTGGGTCTGCGAGCAGAAAAAACGGACGAGCTTCTGCAAAGCGTCATGTGCGACGACGCGCTTCGGATCTTACAGGAGGAGCACCTATTTGACGCCGTGCTTTCCCGCCTTGCCGGGCGCATCGAGCTTCAATTGCAGCACAAATGCGGCGAGATGGCCGCCGGCGCGATGGTCTTTTCGAAGCAATATGGTCTTCTGTGCGAGACGAGCTTTGCGCAGACGCTCCTGCATCAAATCAAGGAGGCATAACTATGGTACATTTTGTCGGCGCCGGAAGCGGCGCGGCCGATCTCATCACCGTGCGCGGAAAAAGGCTGCTTGAAGAAGCGGACGTGATCATCTACGCGGGGTCTTTGGTAAACCCGGCGCTTTTGTCCTATGCAAGACAGGACTGCGAAATTCACAACAGCGCGAAAATGACCCTCGAAGAAGTCATTTCCGTCATCCAAAAAGCGGAAGCCGCCGGGAAAACCACCGTCCGGCTCCACACCGGAGACTCCAGCATCTATGGCGCCGTGCGCGAGCAGTTTGACCGACTGGATACGCTCGGCATCTCCTATGATGTCTGCCCCGGCGTGAGCGCGTTCTGCGGCGCAGCGGCAGCGCTTCGCGCGGAGTACACGCTCCCGAACGTCAGCCAGACAGTCATCATCACAAGAGCCGCCGGAAAAACGCCCGTCCCCGAGCGCGAGTCCATCCGCGCCCTTGCCTCCCATCAGGCGACGATGGTGCTCTTTCTGAGCACGTCTCTGACGGAGTCTCTGCAAGCCGAGCTTCTTGCAGGCGGCTATCCGGAGGAAACGCCCGCCGCCGTTGTCTTCAAGGCGACGTGGCCGGAGGAGAAAATCTTCCGCTGCACGGTGGGAACGCTCCACGAGACGGTCACGAAAAACGGTCTTACAAAAACGTCCCTGATCATCGTCGGCGGCTGTTTGGGCGACGATTACATGCGCTCACTTCTCTACCATCCTGCCTTCACGACCGAGTTCCGCGAGGCGACGCTTTGAACGCGGCCGTTTTCTGCTACAGCAGGGCCGGAATCCAGACGGCAAGGCGCGTGAGCCGTGCGCTGCATGACACGGACGCTTCCCTTTATACGCTCGCGCGCTTGGAAGAGCCCGGCTTTTTGCCGATCGAACCATCCGTCTACGCTCTGGAATTTTCCCGAAGGGACGCATTGATCTTTGTCGGCGCGTGCGGCATTGCCGTCCGGGAAATTGCGCCGTATGTGCGCGATAAGAAAACCGACCCCGCCGTTTTAGTTCTCGACGAGCGGGCGCGGCACGTCATTCCGCTTCTTTCCGGGCATATTGGGGGCGCGAACCGGCTGGCTCTCCGGCTATCAAGCGTGCTCGGCGCAGACCCTGTCATCACCACGGCAACGGATGTGAACGGAAAATTTGCCGTTGACGA
>CAKUNY010000143.1 GCA_934668605.1 uncultured Oscillospiraceae bacterium
GCGTTATCAATGAAGTTGCTCATGAGTAACCCAAAATTTCCGCCGAACGCGCGCGAAAGGAGCTGCTGCGTCTCGGAATATGCCGCGTCCTGCTTCTGGATCGCGGGATAATAGAGCCTTGGACGCTCACCCTCGAAGCGCAGAACGCCCTTGTCCGTCATGCGCGAGATGAGCGTCTTGATTGTACTGGCCGACCAATCGGTTGAGCGCTGCAAATTGGAGACGAGCTGCATGAGCGTCTGCGGCGCGTGCCCCCAAAGCGCCTGCAAAACCCGCCATTCGCTGGCGTTGAGCTTATAGTCCATCGTATGTTCCTCCTTGTTTCGTTGGGATGTATCGCAAAATCAGCCCCACTGCTCGGTCAGATATAGCTGCACACGCTGATCGATTCGTTCTGCCGTTCTTGCGCCTGCGAACAGATAACTCGTTTCGTCCGCGATCACGCTTGTAATCGCCTCATCGTAATAGGCAAGGCTATGAACATTCTTCTGTAGGTCTGCAAGCCTTTGGATGCCCTTATCGGATGCGCCGTTTGTAAGCGCTTCTTGCAGCGATGCGTCAAATCCGCTTTGAAGCGGAATCCAGCCGCCTCTCGTCGCATAATAGGCGGACGAAAACAGCAGCTTCAGAAACGCCCAGGCACCGTCTTTTTCCCCGGCCGCCGCCGCAATCGCCATCGGAAGATTCAGATAGAAGCAGCCGCCCGCCGCGTCCGGGTAGCCCGGATAGGAAAGCTCTCCATCAAAAAGCGCGTCCGTTTCCGCGAACTGCTCCGGCGAGAGAAGCTGTGCTTCCAGCTCGCCGCTTTTCCAGGCTGCACCGACAAAGGCGCCGCCTTCCAACGGCGCAAGCGCACTGATGTTGTTGGGAACCAGACCGCAGGTATCGAAGGAAAGAAGCTGCGTCGCCGTCTCTTCCACAATGTTCCACCCGAAGAGCGCCGCCTGCCCGAGCACCAGAGAGTCAAAGCCGGAGTTTTCGCCGGGCAGGAGCTTGCTGTTATAAAACAAAAGCGGCAGCGTTCCGGTTTTCACAAGTGCATCGCCGTCCAGCTCGTAAAGGCTTCCGGTGCCTTCGCAGTAGGCAATGATCATCCTGTCAGCTTTCTGAAGAATCGTTGTAATGTCTGTTTCCGCATGCGTTGTATTTACAATCGCACCATCCGGGAGACTGACCGTATAAAGCGTCTCGCCGTCCGTAAACCAGGCAGTTTCCCCGGAAACAACGAGATTTTCGAATAAATTGCTCTCATTCGCCCAGTCGAGGCGCTTTGCTTCCTGCGCGGCATGAAAAAACCATGCGGCCGTTCCATCCTCCGCGTCGACTCGTTCGAGATAATACGCCTCGCCGCCCGACACGTCCAGCGCCGTGATATAGCCGCCCTCGGAAAGCGGCAGCCGGGATTCCTCCGCCGTTTTGTCCGGATCGTACCGGATCAGCCAGTTCGCTTCGACCTCGTTCTGAAAATTCCGCCCCCAGAGATAAACGGAGCCGCCATCTGCCGCAGCTGCGGACACGATGGAAAGCTTGTCCGAGGAAAAGTATTCCGCGCGGTACCGCGCGGACGAAACCGTCAGCGCGATTGAGGCGGCGGCAGACGCTTTCTCTTGCCCCACCGGCTTTGAGACGTTCTTCGTCCGCTTCGAGCATGCGCTCAGGAGCAGGACGCAAAGCGCCGGAAGCAGCGCCAAAATCCAGTATCTTCTCTTCATAGCCGCCCCCTCGTCTACGTTTGTAGCCTTAGGATAGCATAGAAGTCTACTCTTGTCAACCGAATCGGCAAAATAGTTTACATCCGTAGACAAGTTGACGTAAAAAAGCAGCGGGGTCACTTCCCCGCTGCAATCTTGTCGTTCGTATCCTTGAGAATTTCCGCCCGCAGACCCTTCAGATAGTCCGAAAACTGGACAATGTCGGTCGCATACGTCCGGTTCAGCTCGTATTCGTGCGGCTCCCAGGTGGAAATCGGCGATTCGTTGTGCTGAATGACGGCTTCTAATTTGTCGATCGACTTATAGAGCTTCGCTTCCGGCGTCTCGAGCGCGTCCATTTCCGCGTAAAGCGCCGTCATTTCTGACGCATACGGCTCCGGCAGGCGCTTCACCCAATCGCCGAGCAGCCGCGCCTCCCGGTCCTCATCCGTCTGTGTCTTCTGAAACGTCGGAATATCGCCCGTAAAGCACTCGCCGAGGTCGTGAATCAGGCACATTTTGATCACCTTGTCCATGTTGAGCGTCGGGAATTCATCCGTCATGAAATACGCCATCAGCGCCACGCGCCAGCTGTGACTGGCCACATTCTCAGGCGCACCCTTTGTCGTTGTGCAGTGCCTTGTTTCGTCCTTGAGCTTTTCTGCTACATGCAGAGCGTCCAGCAGTTTCCTTGCCTCCATCGTCGTTCCTCCTTCTGTTACAGCGCCATTTCAATGGCTTCCCGGATATTTCGCACGCGGATGAGCTCCAGCCCATTGGGGACGATCAGCTGCTTCGTCGAGTGCCGCGGAACGATGCAGCGCGTAAAGCCGAGTCTTGCCGCCTCCGTGAGCCGCTGCTGCATCGATGTGACCGCGCGCACCTCGCCCGTAAGGCCGACCTCGCCGATGGCAAGGGTCTTGGGGTCGATTGGGGCGTCGCGGTGGCTCGAGGCAACGGCCAGCACCAACGCAAGATCCGCCGCAGGCTCGTCCAGATACAAGCCGCCGATGACGTTTACATACGCGTCGCACATCGAGATATTCAGCCCGCCGCGCTTTTCCGTGACGGCAAGCAGCAGATTCGCGCGGTTAAAATCAAAGCCGTTGCTCGTCCGGCGCGGGACGTTGAAGCTTGTCCGGCTGACGAGCACCTGAACCTCGGCCAGCACCGGCCGTGTCCCCTCCATCGAGCAGGCCACGCACGTCCCGGGCGCGTTCAGAGGCCGTCCGGAAAGCAGCATTTCCGACGGATTCGGCACCTCTCGGAGTCCTTCTTCGTCCATTTCAAAGACGCCAATTTCATTTGTCGAGCCGAAGCGGTTCTTGGCCGCGCGCAGGATCCGGTACCCCATCGCCTGTTCGCCTTCGAAATACAACACGCAGTCGACCATGTGCTCCAGGACCTTCGGCCCCGCGATTGCGCCCTCCTTGTTGACGTGACCCACGACAAAAACGCTCGTCCCGGTGCTCTTTGCCAGATGCATCAGCCGCATCGTGCAGTCCTTGACCTGCGAGACAGAGCCGGGCGCGGAGGTATTGTCGGGCGTAAAGAGCGTCTGAATCGAGTCCGCGATCAGAATGTCGGGGGTTACCTCGCCGAACGCGCTTAAAATTTCATCAAGGTCAGTCTCCGACAGAACATATAGATTCTCGCTCTCCACCCGCAGCCGGTCGGCACGCATTTTGAGCTGCTGCTCGGATTCCTCGCCCGAAACGTAAAGAATTTTCTGCGTCTTTCCGAGATACGCGCAGATTTGAAGCAGCAATGTCGATTTGCCGATACCGGGCGCGCCGCCAACTAAGACGAGAGAGCCCTTCACCCCGCCGCCTCCCAGCACGCGGTCGAGCTCGCCGAGCCCCGTCGAGAACCGGATCTGCCGGTCGGACGCGTCCAGCTCGCGGAGCTTTTTCGGGCGGCTCGCGGAAAGCTTTGTCCCGACGGATGCTTTGTTTGCCGCGGGCTTTTTGTCTTCAAATTCCACAATGCTGTTCCATGCGCCGCAGGCCGGGCACTGGCCCTGCCATCTCGGCGTCTCGTTGCCGCATTGGCTGCAGATAAATACGCTTTTTGCCTTCATTGGCTGTCCCCTTCTGTTTCTAAATAACAGCAAACCGCGCCGCAGATGGCGCCGGCAAGCCTTTGCTGATAGTCTTTTTGCGTGAGCCGTTCGGCCTCCGGTTCGTTCGATAAAAAGCCGCACTCGACCAGAACGCCCGCGCAGGAGATTTTGTCCATCAGGTAAACGGCCTGCGACGGTTTGGCTCTTCTGTGATTGCCAGGGTCGACACAGGCGCGGAGCACGGCCTGCATGGCCTCTGCCAGAGCATCGCTCCCCGGCGTTTTCGCGTAAAACACCTGCGCGCCGTGGTACTTTGCCTCCGGGAAAAAGTTCTGGTGGATGCTTAAAAGCAGCGCGTCCGGCGTGGACTCCACGAGCTTCACGCGGTTTTTGAGGTCGGAAACCTTCTTCTGCTGGATGCTGCCGCCTTCGGTGTAGACCGAAACGTCCTGCGTCCGCACCATGACCGTCCGCACGCCCGCAAAGCGCAGCAGATCGTCCGCAATTCGCGCAATCTCCAGATTGATCGTGCTCTCCAGAATGCCGGATCGGCTCGACGCGCCGCCGTCTTCTCCGCCGTGTCCCGCGTCAATGACCACGGTGACCGGGTTCTTCTCCGAAAACGCAGGCGCGGTTTGATAGAACTTCCCTGCCGAATAGCCGCACACGGCAAGCACGGCCAAAGCCAACACCGCGCATACCGCAAAAACCGCCGCTTTTTTCATTGCCATCACCTCATGGTATCCTATGAGGCACAAGGTCAGTATATCATATTTTTTCCGCGCTGAAAAGAAGAAGTTCCCCCGCACGAAGCATGTACGGGAGAACTCGGGATGTTTACTTGAGAAGCGCCTTGTGATAGACCTTCTTGCCCTTGCGGATCTTGAGGCCTTCTTTGAGCTGCTCGGCGGTGTAGGAATCGTCGATGGACTCGACCTTCTCCTCGTTCACCATCACGCCGCCCTGCTGGACGAGGCGGCGGCCTTCGCCCTTGGAGGGAACGAGCTTGCAGGCGAGCATCAGATCGAGAATGGCGATCTTACCGTCTGTGAGCTGTTCTTCCGTGAGCTCCGTGGTCGGCATGTTGGAGTCGTCGCTGCCGCCCGCGAAAAGCGCCTTGGCCGCGGCTTCCGCCTTGTTGGCCTCTTCTTCGCCGTGAACCAGCTTCGTGAGCTCGAAGGCGAGGATTTCCTTGGCGCGGTTGAGCTGGCTGCCCTCCCACTTGTCCATCTCGTCGATCTGCTCGAGCGGCAGGAACGTCAGCATGCGGATGCACTTGAGCACGTCCGCGTCGCCGATATTGCGCCAGTACTGATAGAAATCGAACGGGCTCGTCTTGTTGGGGTCGAGCCAGACCGCGCCGGAGGCCGTCTTGCCCATCTTCTTGCCCTCGGAGTTGAGAAGCAGCGTGATCGTCATCGCCTGCGCGTCCTTGCCGAGCTTGCGGCGGATGAGCTCCGTGCCGCCGAGCATGTTCGACCACTGGTCGTTGCCGCCGAACTGCATGTTGCAGCCGTAGTG
>CAKUNY010000144.1 GCA_934668605.1 uncultured Oscillospiraceae bacterium
GAGCGCGTCGCCAAGCTCTACGATAAAGAGCGCGGCATGGCGACCTGGATCGGTCAGAACTTCGAAATGACGCTCGAGATCACCCAGGAAAAGGGCGGCGACGAGACGACCGAAACGTACCAGATCACGCTTCCGTATAACATGGATGGTATTGTCATCAACCTCCCGGGATTCCTCGCGGGGCTTGATCAGGACGCGTACATTACGGAGTTCGTCCCTGTGGCAACCGAAGAGACGACCACGGAAGACGAAGAACTCCCCGGCGACGAGTTCGGCATCGACATCGAAGGCGATATCTGAGCCGCACCGTCTGACCAAACGTATCGGCAGCCCCGGATTTCCGGGGCTGCTTTTTCATATTTCCCGGGAAACCAAATGATACGCGTAGGGGCGGACGACTTGTCAAGAGCAACATGGTTTACACATTTTCTCTTGGGTCGCCGGTCAGACGGTAGATACGCTTCATGGTGAATACCCGCTTTTCGCGCTTCGGAAGTGCATCTTGCCGGGCGGAAGCCGCGTCCGCCCTTACGAAAGCTGTGGGGAATGCAAAAAAGGAAACACCAACCAAGATGGTCGGTATGTTTGTGGGACACGCGAAACAAAGGCCGCGGATGGGGCGGAAATTTGTGAACATGTACAATCGACACGGAAGCGGGGAATTATTATAATAAAGTGCATAAATACTCAGCAAGGGAAGTGCATGACATGCTTTGCAGCAACATCGGCATCAACGAAAGCGGCCATCTGACGTTTGCGGGCGAGGACACCGTCCGGCTCGCGGCGCACTATAAAACGCCGCTGTATCTCATGGACGAAGACCGCATCCGGGAAAATTGCCGCGTCTATAAATCGGCGATGGCGCGCGCCTTCGGAGACGGAAGCTATCCGCTCTACGCCAGCAAAGCCGCAAGCTTCAAGCGCATGTACGCCATCATGCAGGACGAGGGCATGGCCATCGACGTTGTCTCCACGGGGGAGATCGCGACGGCCAAGCGCGCGGGCTTTTCGATGGAGCGCGCATTTTTCCACGGCAACAACAAAACCGACGCGGATATCTCCTATGCGATGGCCGCGAACGTGGGCTACTTTGTCGCCGATCACGAAGAGGAGCTCGAGATCATCAGCCGGGAAGCCAAGAGCCGCGGCATTCGCCAGAAGGTGCTTTTGCGCCTGACCCCGGGCATTGACCCGCACACGTATGAAGCCGTCGCAACGGGCAAGGTCGACTCAAAGTTCGGCGTCGCGATCGAGACTGGACAGGCCGAACAGTTTGTCCGGCACGCGCTGAGTCTCCCGAACCTCCGCCTGATGGGCTATCACTGCCATGTGGGCTCGCAGGTGTTTGACGAGGACGGCAGCGTCTACCATAACGCCGCGAAAATCATGCTGACGTTCGCGGCTGGCATGAAGGAAAAATACGGCGCGGAGCTGCAAATGCTCGACCTCGGCGGCGGCTACGGCGTGCGGTATACAGACGCTGACCCGCAGGTGAATATTCCCGAGAACATCGAAAAGCTGGCCGAGACGGTCAAAACGCTCTGCGGGGCGCTGTCTCTTCCGATGCCGGCGGTGCTGCTGGAGCCGGGCAGAAGCATTGTTGCGGACGCCGGGCTGACGCTCTACACGGCAGGAAGCACAAAGTCCATCCCGGGCTATAAGAACTATGTCCCCGTCGACGGCGGCATGACCGACAACCCCCGCTACGCGCTGTACGGTTCAAAGTACACGGTCTATCTCGCGAACCGCGCGAACGAGGAAGCAAATTTCCGCTGCGATGTGGTTGGCCGCTGCTGCGAAAGCGGCGATATCATCCAGCCGAACGTGCTGCTGCCCGAGCCGAAGCGAGGCGATCTCATTGCCGTCTGCACCACGGGCGCGTATAACTACTCGATGGCCTCCAACTATAACCGCATCCCGCGGCCGCCGGTCGTCATGCTCTCCGGCGGCAAGCCCACGCTCGCCGTGCGCCGCGAAACCGTCGACGATCTGACCGCGCTCGATATGTAACGCCGCAATTTGCCCCTACGGGTTTCTGAAATTTTCCGGCTATGCGTAGGGGACGATGCCCACATCGTCCCATGAGCATTCTGAATTCGCCGAAGATTTCCGTGAAATCGGGTTTATTTGCCGGGTCGATGTGGGCATCGACCCCTACGCACAATGGAGAAATGCCGATAGGGGTATCGAGCCCTACGCATCATTTGAATATTGCAAAGAAAAATCGAGAGGAACCGCAATTTTGCGGTTCCTCTCGATTTTGTTTTTCTGTTATTTCCCGGTGGCCTGATCGACGAGGGTCACGGCCACCTCGTAGTATGTGCCGCTGCGGTAGACGGTGAGCGTTACCTCGTCACCTGCGGCGTACTGATTTTTCACGGTGTTGAGCTCATCGATCGAGCAGATCCGCTCGCCGTTGATGGCCGTCACGATATCGCCCTCGCGGATGCCCTTGGCTTTGGCGTCGCTTCCTTCGTTGACGGAGGTCACATAAACGCCGTCCGGCAGGCGGTAATACGTCCGGTAATAAGACGGCAGGGAGTCGCCCGAAATGCCGATGGCGGGGCGGCCGGCCACATAGCCGTTTTCAATCAGCTCGTCGATGATCGGCTTGGCAACGGAAATCGGAATCGCGAAGCCGAGTCCCTCGACCGTCGCGGAGGCGGTGTAGTAAGAGCTCATCTTCACGGTGTTGATGCCGATGACCTGGCCGTAGCAGTTGATCAGGGGGCCGCCGGAATTGCCGTTGTTGAGCGCGGCGTTCGTCTGAATTAAGGTCATTGTCCGGTCGCCCACGGTGAGGTCGCGGTTGATGGCGGAGATGATGCCGTTGGTCATGGTGCCTCTGAGCTGCACGCCGAGAGGGTCTCCGATGGCAACCACACTGTCGCCCACGCGGAGCTTCGACGAATCGCCGAACTCCGCCGCCTGGAGCCCCCGCGCGTCGATTTTCAGAACCGCAAGGTCACTCATCTCATCGCTTCCGACGAGTACGGCCTCAAATTCCTGATTGTCGTTCGTGAGAACTGAAATGACGAGCGCGCCCGTGATGACATGGTGGTTCGTGATCACATAGCCGTCGGACGACATGATGATGCCCGTGCCGCTGGATGTGCCGCTCGAGGTCATGGACGAAATGGAAACGACGGAGTCAATGACCGAGCTGTAGATATCCTGTAAGCACAGCGCGTCTTCCTCGTCGGAAAACGTCGTGTCGGAGCTCTCAGGTGCGGAGACGATATTGAGCTTTGTGCCCGAGCCGACATACGCGCCCTGTGTGGGCTGCTGCGGCGTCTGCTGCGGCGCGGCCGTCTGCGTGCCCGTCTGTGCCGACGCGGACGGCTCCGGGATCGGCTGCTCGGCCTGTTCCGGCTCTGCCTGTTTGCTCCGGTTCGTCATGGAGAGCGTCACGCCGTCTTCCGTCCGTTCCAGCCGCACGCCGACGTTCCGCATCAGATAAAACGCGCCAAAGCTGATCGCCACGACCAGCAGAACCGCAAGAATTCCCTTCAGCCACCCGCTTCTTCTGCGAGGACGGCGACTTCCCATCGGGGTCGGCTGTTCGCGCTGGGTCTGGTAGACATTCGTCTGGTCGCGCCAGCTCTGGTCGCCGTTGTTATAATATTCGTTGTTCTGGTCATATCCCATAGGCAAGCACCTTCCTTGCGCAATCTCTTATGGTTTCAGTATATCCGCTTTCGCGGGAACAATGTTGAATAGTTTGTAAATACAAATTGTGTCCTGTGTGAACGCGATCTCTCAACGGACAGCGGGCAGGGTGAAGGTAAATTCTGTAACGCCGTTTTCGCTCGTCGCCCAGATCTCGCCTCCGTGCGCGCCGATGATGGTCTTCGCGATGTAGAGCCCGAGTCCCCAGCCCTCGCGGTCGGCAGATCGCGCCTTGTCCGCCTTGTGGAAGCGGTCAAAAAGCAGCGGGAGCTCTTCGGGCGGGATCGTCTGGCCGGTGTTCCGGACACGAAGCTTGGCCTTCTGCCCGTCCTGCTCTAAAATCAGCCCCAGATTTCCGCCCACGGGGCAGAACTTGATGGCGTTATCGAGTAAATTATACACGACCTGCGTAATGGCGTCCCGGTCGGCCTTTGTCCAGACCGGCTTTTCCGGCAGGTCGACATTTACCTGCAAGCCGCGCGCGTTGATCTTCTGCTCAAACGTAATGAGAACGTCTCCCATCACGTCGCCGAGGTCAAAGCGCGTCTTGCGCGATTCGTCAATGCCCTGCGCCTGCAAGCGGCTTAAATCCAGCATGCTGCGCACGAGGCGGGAAAGCCTCCTTACCTCGCTGGAGACGATTTGCAGATAGTGCTTTTCGGACTCTTTGGGAATCGTGCCGTCCAGAATGCCGTCGACGTAGCCGCCGATGGTCGTCATGGGCGTTTTGAGCTCGTGCGACACGTTCGCGATGAACTCCTGCCGCCGCTGCTCAGACTGCTCGAGAGAGTCTGCCATCGTGTTGAAGGCCAGCGCAAGGTCGTTGACCTCGCTCGTGTTTTTGCCGGACTGCTCGGCGCGAAGCTTTGTTTCTCCATAGCCGAACCTGCGCGCTACATCCGCCATCTGGCCGAGCGGCCGGACGAGCGAGCGGGACAAAAACGTCGCCGCGACGAGCGCCAGACCCAGCGCGCCGATGGCCGTATAGATGAAGAACGTGCTGCTTCTGAGCATGTAGTCCGTCGTCTGGTGCATGGGCGCGGTCACAACGACGAAGCCCATGAGATCTCCCGTCGTATCGTTCACGATCGACTGCCCGGCGAGAAACCGCTTATCGTCGTAGATATCGGACAGCTGCACATTTTTTTCGTAGTACACGCCGTCTCGCAGCATCTCTCTGCGGTAGCTCTCCGGCACCTGCTTTCCCACATGGTCGCACGTCAGACTGTCACATGAGCAGATGACGACGTATCCGTCCTCATCGCAGATGAGCGCGCCGACCTCGCCGACCTCGGAGAAAAGTGACAGCCCGATCTGAAAGTTCCAGTTGCTCTCCAGCTCTCCCGCCGCGTCATACGCCTCAGCAAGATCAGCCAGCGCCGACGCGTCCGCGCTCAGGCTCTTGCGCTTTTCGGATTCCACCCAGCTCATCATCAGAAACCGGAACGCGACGCCCGTGATGAGAAGGCAGAGCATTAAAAGCGCCGCGATCATCGAAAACAGCCGGGAGAAGGTCGTTTTCATTGCTGCACGACCTCGAACTTATACCCGACGCCCCAGACCGTCTTGAGGCTCCACTGGTCCGACACGCCC
>CAKUNY010000145.1 GCA_934668605.1 uncultured Oscillospiraceae bacterium
TGCCGGACACGACCGCCGCCAGAGACGAAATGCCCTTCGCGATCTGATACGCCATTGCGCTTAAGACCTTCGCCGCGTATTCGTCTCCGTCCGCAATCCGCCGCTCGACCTCACGAAGATCGCTCGTGCCCAGATGATCGACCAGACCGCCCGCGCCCTTGATGCGGCGCATCATACCGGCCTTGTCAAACTTTCCGGAGAAGCACAGGTCAATCAGGCTCTTGCCGTTGAGCCGTCCTGCCCGCTCGGGAGACATGGGGCCTTCGTCGTCACTGAGAAGGTCGACAATTCTGCCGTGCTCGTGGACATTGATGCTGATGCCGCCTCCTAAGTGCGCGACGATGAAGTTGCAGTCCTCATAGCGTTTGCCGTTTTTCTAGGCAACCTCCCGCGCCACGGCTCTGGTGTTCAGCACGTGGGAAAACGGGCGGCGCTTGACGTCTTTCAGGCCCGTCATGCGGGCAATGTCGGTGACCTCGTTCGTGCAGACCGCGTCGTAGATGAAGGCCCTGCATCCATGCTGCGCGGCAATTTCATGCGCCAGCAGCGCCGACAGGTTCGACGGATGGTTCGTAATCGGATTCCGGCAGGCTTCCATCAGACTCTCGTCCACCAGATACGCCCCGCCCTTTGCAAAGCCGAACGTGCCGCCTCTGGCCGCGACGGCGATCACCCCCGTGAGGTCGACGCCATCTTTCTGAAGCGCCGCGTCAATCGCCGCCTTCCGATAGGGCAGCTGGTCCAGAAGCGCCGGATATTTTTTAAGCTCTGCCGCCTGATGGGTCACATCCGCGCCCCAGACCTCCTGCCCGCCCGTAAAAAGGGCGAGCTTGGTGGAGGTAGAGCCGGTGTTGATCACAAAAATTTTGTAGGACATAGCCGCTCCTTACTGCTTCGCGCGAATCTCCGCGACGAATTTCTTCAGCCGCTCCATACCCTCGACGCACTGCTCGATGGACGTCGCGTAGGAAATGCGGATGTTATTTTTCGCGTTGGGGCCAAACTCGCCGCCGGGCACGCACGCAACGGCGTATTCATCGAGGAACCGCTCGCAGAACTCGTTTCCGTTCATGCCGAGGCAGGATACGTTCGGGAACACATAGAACGCGGCCTGCGGCTTGTTGCAGGGAATGCCAATCTCCCGGAAGGTGTTGTAGATGACCATACGGCGCTTGTCAAACTCGCAGAGCATGTGCTTTACCTCGGCGGATTCCTCCTTTTCGTGCTCCAGCGCGGCCAGCGCCGCATCCTGCACAAAGCTCGACGCACTCAGAACGATCTTCTGGTGGCAGCGGATGAGGATGTTCATGAGCTTTTTGCTCGTCGCGATATAGCCGATGCGGAAGCCGCACATCGAGTGGCTCTTGGAGAACGACTGAATCGTGACCGTGCGCTCCCACATGCCGGGAAGGCTTGCAATGGAGATATGCTCGTTTCCATCGTACAGAACGCGCTCATACGCCTCGTCGGAAACAACAACAATATCGTGCTCGATGCAGATTTTGCTCAGCCGCTCGAGGCTGGCTCTATCCATCATCGTGCCGGTGGGGTTGCCGGGCGTCGTGAGCATGAGAAGGGTCGTTCTGGGGGTGATGCGCTTCTCGAGCTCGTCTAAGTCAAAGTTCCAGTTGTTTTCTTCGCTCAGAGGAACATAAACCGGAACGGCGTTTGCGATGTGGACCATGTCCGCGTACGGAGAGTAGCCGGGGTCACTCAGAAGCACCTCGTCTCCCGCGTCCACAAGCGCGAGAATCGCAGCCGCCATCGCCTCTTCGCCGCCGACGGTGACCATGACGTCACTGGCCTCTGCGGGGATGTTATTTTCCCGGCGCAGCTTTTCGGCAATCGCGGCGCGCAGCGGGTCGATGCCGTAGTTGGAGGTGTAGCGGGTGTGGCCCGCCTGAAGCGCCTCACAGGCCGCGTCGCGGATGTATTTGGGGGTCACAAAGTCGGGCTGGCCGATCTCAAAGTGGACGACGTTCTTGCCCTCGGCCTGCATCTTGTTGGCCTTTTCCAATACGCGGCGGATGCCCGTAAAGGTGATCGCTTTCATTTTCTTCGGTTCAAAATCTCGCATGAGAAAACCTCCTTATCGTCGTTCGCGCCAGTTTAATTGGCGGCTGTATTCTTCTTTTTCCAGTAAGGCGTGCCGTCCGAATGCCACATGCCGATGCCGGTCACGGCGGTCAGAACGGTGAACACGGGGATGATGTAGCAGAGGAAGGCGTAGGGCACATAGGCTGCCGTCACGCCGAGCACGCCCATCGTATATGCCGCGCCGACGCTCCACGGAACGAGCGGTGAGCCGACCGTCGAGGTATCCGCCAGCGCACGCGACAAAACCCGCCGGTCAATGTCCATTTCATCGTAAGCATCCTTGAACGTCGGGCCGCCCATAACAACGCCAAGCGGCTGGCTGCCGGAGATGACGAGGATAAAGTAGCTGTAGAGCATCGTCGTGACGACGAGGGACTTGCCGCTCTTGATGAATTTCTTGAGAATTTTTTCAACGAACACGTCCATGACGCCGCTGGCCTTCAGAGAGCCTCCCATGATGCCCGCAATCAGCACCAGCGCAACAGTCGCCATCATGGACATGAGGCCGCCGCGCGTTAAAATCGTGTCGACCAGCGCAACGCCGGTGGCGGACTTGTAGCCGGAATAACATGCGGTCATCACGGCCGTGAAGCTCTCGCCCTGCATGAGCATTGCGAAGACGATGGAGAACACCGCAACGCCAGAAAGGCCTAAAATCGCGGGAATTTTCAGAACGGAGACGACCAGCATCATAATAGCCGGGATGATCGCGACAATGCTGATGTTGAATGTTTCGTCGAGCGTCGTGAGCATGAGGTTGATGTTGCTCATGTCGACATTTTCGGTGCTGTAGCCGAGACCGATGAGCGTGTAAATGATAATGGTAATGATCGTCGCCGGAACGGTCGTCCACAACATCGAGCCGATGTGCGTATAGAGGTTCACGCCGGTCATGGCAGAAGCCAGGTTCGTGCTGTCGGACATCGGCGAGAGCTTATCGCCGAACCACGCGCCGGAGACGACCGCGCCGACCACCATCGGAACCGGCATGCCCATGCCCATCGCAACGCCGGTGAGCGCGAGGCCCATCGTCGCAACCGAGCCGAAGCTCGTGCCGGTGAAGACGGCCATAAACGCGCACAGGACAAACGTCAGCGGGAGAATGATCTTCGGAGAGACGAGCTTGAGGCCGAAGTACATCAGTGACGGCACCGTGCCGCCGATGATCCACGCGCCGACCGTCACGCCGACGATCATCAAAATGACGATCGGAATCAGGCTGTCGCTCATCGTCTTATAGAATGTCGCCTGAATTTCAGACCAGGGCACCCGGAAGAACAGCGCGACCAGAATCGCCGTGATCGCGCCCAAAAACAGCGCCATCTGCGAGCCGATGCCCAGCTTCAGGCCGATCAGCACCGCCGCGCTGACCAGCAGCAGACCGATGATGGATTCTGCTACGGAGGGAATCCGTTTTTCTTTTTTCACTTTTTCGTTCATTTCTTGCGCTCCTTCGCATTCGTTTTTGCGGCGTGCTTTCCACGCCGCGTCATTCGGGGAATGTGCTGGAAATCCGGTGATCAGCCGGAGGCCGCGGCAAGAGGCTTTGTAAAATTTCTATATTTATAAGAAATTTACAATATTATAATAGCTTTACAGGAGTGCTTTGTCCAGTCTTAATTTATAATAATTTTCTAAGTTGTAATTTGTCGATAAGTCACAAAAAAGCGCCGGACCATCGTCCGGCGCTTTGGAAACACGCGTCACAGCTGAAGCGCGGCCTGCGTCACGGGGTTCTCCTGGCTGCGAATCTCGCGCAGATAATTATAGAGTGTCGCCTGAGAGATCGAAAGCAGTCTGCACACGCTCGGCACTGCGTCCTTGACCGCGAACACACCCTTGATCTCGAGCTGCTGCAAAACGCGAAGCTTTCCTTCCTTGGTGTCGATCGAGGTCGGCTTCATTTTCTCGATCGAGTCGATAATGACCTGCTGGGTCATTTTCTGAATATAATTCGTCTCGTCCTCCGGTTCCTGCTCCTGCGCCACTTCGCCGAGCGGCTGCAAACGGATCATCGAATCGAGAAGATCCCGTGCGTTTTGGAGCCGGGACGTGTCCTGATTGATGCAGATCATCGCCGCGGGCTGCCCGTTTTCGTCCCGGAGGATAAAGTGGGACGAGCGCAGGTTCATGCCCTTTGTGGTTTTGCTGCCGTAGCCGATGAGATGGCCGTCGCCGTCCGCCAGATTTTCGATCACCTCATAGACCGTCGGATCCATGTGATAGCCGACGCTGCGGCCGGTGATGTGGTTGTTTACAATGTAGCTCAATTCCTTTTTGTAGAGATCATGCAACACGATCTCCGTGTCGTTTCCCATGAGCTTGCTCATGCCGAGAACCATGTTTTTCAGCAATTCCAGCCGTTCTTCCTGCGTCATATTCGCATTCCTTTCCAAAGCCGTTTCTAAGCCGCGGCGTCATTTATAAGAATATTATAATAAATCATCTCTGACTTGGCAAGCAGAACATTATCGCGTATTGGCATCGTTCGGTGCTATTGAAAATCTTCCGTTTTTTACAGCTTCAACCACTTTGCAAATTCCGTCTGTGAGATTTTTCCGTTCTCGCACTTCTCCTTTTCCTTCTGCGCTTCCTTACTCCAAACGGAGAAATCAGTCTGCGAAATTTTGCCTGCGCGGATCCATGCGAAGCGGCGCTTGTACTCGCGGCGGTAGATTTTCAGCAGCTCGTCCTGTGCGTGGCTTTGTATATACTGCCGCATTGCACCGACTTCCTTGCAGGTACGCCCGCGGCTGTCGAACACGCGGCTGCAATACTCCGTGCTGCCATGAACCGTGAGCGCGAAATACCTGCCGCAGTTTTTGCAGGTGCGCATCATGATTTTCTCCTGAACGCACTTGCGCAGGGAAAAGTCGATCAGGTCGTACATACTTTGCGGATAAAGCACCTCGGTGAACTGCTTCTCCCCCACAAACTCAAACGAAATCTTCATCGGCTGGAAGTCAAATTTCTGCAAGGACGGAGCCTGTTCATACGCTTGCACCCGCACGGAAAAATCCACGTCAGTGATACTTGCGTCCAGCACCGTCTGGAACAGGCGCAGAATTTGCTGCTGCATGGTCGCAAGGTTGCTTGGGACGTGCGCCAGTTCTTTGTGCGG
>CAKUNY010000146.1 GCA_934668605.1 uncultured Oscillospiraceae bacterium
TTTTGAGACTGTCAAAAAAGCTGACGCTTTCTTGACAGAAGGGGCTGCGCCTCGACTGCGCGCATAATTTGTGCGCCAAAGGCGCACAAATTCCACACTTGCGAGGCGATATGTATTTTTCCGGTCGGCAAAGCCGCCGGATAAAATGGATTTCCATTTTATTTCGCCCTGCGGGGCGAAACTCTACGAGGTTTTTTGACACACTGGAAATCCCGCTGGCGAAAGCCAGCGGGATTTTTTCGCAAATACAGGGCTTCGGCCGTTGGCCGGAGCCCTGTATTTTATTCTTGAAGCGCCGGAAGAATCACGCGCCAGCTTTCCAGTAGACGCGGAACACTGTATGCCGCGTTTGCGGGACTGGTCGAGGGAAGAAGCGTTGCCGCAAGGCAGGTTTCATGCTCCTGATAGCGCCCGTAGAGCCGGAAGGCCGTCTGGCCGTTGCAGAAGACTGCGCGAATGGGCGCGCGCGACAAAATCGCCGCAAGATCGGTCGGAACCGCGTCCCGGATAGAGCTGTCGCTTGAGCCCTCAATGCGGCAGGACGCGATCACGTCCCAGAGCGCGATATGGTGCACAAGCAGCATCTCGCGCTTTTCTTCGACCGTCTGTGGACACGCACACCCCAGAACGCCGCTTAGAACCCTCCAGAACCGGTTCTGCGGGTGCCCGTAGAAAAACGCTGTCTCGCGCGATTTGACCGACGGAAACGAGCCGAGAATCAGAATTTTAGACTGCTCGTCAAACACCGGCGCGATCGGGTGCGTGACCTGCTTCATCACAGGCTCGCAATCAGCGCATCGACGCTTTCTTCCTTCGTTGCCCACGAGCAGACAAAGCGCATCGCCTCGTGATCGTCATCCACATGGCCGAAAGCCTCGAACGCGAAATTCTTTTGAAGCTCCGCGATCTTTTCATGACTCAAAACGATGAAGACCTGATTCGTCGGGGACTTGGCATAGAGCGTATAGCCCTTTTCCTCGGCTGCTCTTGCGATTCGCTGCGCCTGCGTGACCGCGTGCCGCGCCAGCTCCAGCCACAGGCCGTCTTGAAAGTACGCACCGAACTGGATACCAAATAAAAACCCCTTGGCGAACATGCCGCCGCGCTGCTTGATCATGTTGCGGAAGTGCGGCTTGAGATCATTGTTCGTGATCACGACCGCCTCGCCGAAGAGAAGGCCGTTTTTCGTGCCGCCGATGTAAAACGCGTCGCAGTATTCTCCGAAATCCGTAATGTCGAGGTCATTTCCCTCCGCGGCCAGCGCCGCCGGCATTCTCGCGCCGTCCAGGAAGAGATAGAGCCCGTATTCCCGGCACACGTCGTGAAGCGCGGCGAGCTCCGCTTTCGTGTAGATCGTGCCGAGTTCGGTGGCGTCCGAGATATAGACCATGCGCGGCAGCACCATGTGCTCGTCCTTGCCGTCGCAGTGGATGCGCATGACCTCGCGCACGAGCGCAGGCGTGAGCTTGCCGTCCGGAGCTTCGATCGCGCAGACCTTATGTCCGGAGGACTCAATCGCGCCAGTCTCATGGACGTTGATGTGTCCCGTCGTCGCGGCGATCACGCCCTCCCACGGGCGAAGGGCAGCGGAAATGACAATCGTATTGGCGAGCGTGCCGCCCACGATGAAGTGCACGTCCGCGTCCGGGCAGGCCGTAAGCGTGCGGATGGTGTCCGCCGTTTGCTGACAAAATGCATCCATGCTGTAGCCGCAGGTCGTCTCAAAATTGTGTTTGCCGATCGCCTCCAGAACAGACGGATGCGCGCCCTCGGAATAATCATTGCGGAACGAAATCATGACGATCTCTCCTTTTTCAGTCGTTTTTCAGGTTTATTTTATAAGTTCCCTCTTCAAAAGTCAACCCTATGGCCGAGGCTCCTCCGCAGCCAGCGCCGGTCTTCTGCCGGAACCGTGTCCGTGAGTTCGAGAAAGAGCAAAAACACGGAGCAGAACAGCCCGGCGCGCAGAACCATCGCCGGAAGCAGCCCGCCGTCCGGCATGCAGCAGCACGCGCCAAGCCCCGCCAGCGCGCAAAATCCCGCCCGGAAAAGGAAGCGTCCGTCCGCCGGATACTTTGTCACGCGCAGAAGCCTGCGGATGCTGAGCCAGAAATTGATCGCATGCGTGAGATAAAATGTCAGCACGTACGCAGCTAAACCGAAGCGCGGCAGGAGAAGGTATAAAAGCGCGACATCGAGAAACGACGTGAGCGTGTTATAGCGCACGCAGGCCGTCTGCTCGCCGAAGCCCTTGAGCATGCCGTCGACCATCGCGTCTAAATAGAGCATCACAACGGCGGGCGCGAAGAGGAGAAGATACCGCCCGCAGTCTGTGCTTTTGTAGACGATCTGCCCGAGCCCACCGGATAGCGCGCCTATGAGGCAGGCCGTACTGAGCGCGAACAGACACCCCATGCGAAGGCACGTGCCGGTCAGGTGGTGGATCCGCCCGGTGTTTTTCGCCGCGCGGCACCGCGCCAGCTCCGGCACCAGGAGGTCTGCTACCGTGTATAAAATCGCCGCTGGGAACATGAGAATCGGAAAGACCATCGCGTGGATCGTCCCGTAAGCCGCCATCGAAGACTCGCTCGAGCCGCCCGCGCGAGAGAGCCCCCACGGAATGAGAAACTGCTCAAGCGTCACAAGCCCCGACCGGAGGTACGCACTGAGCGCCAAAGGCACGCAGAGCCGCACCATCCTGCGCGGCATACCGCGCCCGCCGCCGCTTTCGCAGCCGAAAAACGTGCGGCGAAGCAGCAGCAATTGATAGAGCGTGCTCCCCAGGCAGGCAATCGAGCTTCCCAGCACCATCGCGCAGCAGACCCTGCCCGCTTCCTGCCCCGCGTAAAAGCGCAGCAGCGCCGCCGTGAGCGCAAGCCCCGCCAGCCGCTCGATCGTCTCGACCTTTGCAAGCTCCCGCACCCGGTCGCAGGCCGTGAAAAAGCCGGACAAAATCGCGCACAGACAGTTGACCGGCAAAAATACCGCCAGCAGCCGCAGCGCTCCCGCAGCGCGGGAATCTCCGATCCAGGTCTTTGCCGCGTAATCGCTCAGAAAAAACAGGCCGAGCCCAACGAGCGCCGAAATGACGCTGCCAGTCCTGAGGCAGCACCGGATGGCGCTGCACATCCCGCCCAAGCTCCCCTTCCCATATTCCTCCGCGCACAGATACATCGCCGTCACGCGGAGCCCCGCCAGCCCCAGCGTCATCGCAAAGCCGCCGACCGTCAAAACCAGCTGCAAAAGTCCCAGTCCCGCCGCGCCGATTTTTGCAACGAGCACGCGCTGAAAGAGCATCGTCACCCCGCGCAGCAGCAGCTCAACAAACGTCAGCAGCAGCGCGTTATGGAGCATGGAATGATTTACCCGCAAAAAAATCACCTTCCCGTCCAGCGTATGGACAAGAAGGTGAGATTAGAACCTGGCTTTATTTGAGCTGGAACGTGTAATACACCGCGCCGATCAGTTCGATGGCGATGGCGGCGAACATGCAGTAGTATGCAAAGAGCGCCGAGCCAAGGAGCAGACACGCGACGAGGCAGCAGCCAAGCACCGTGCACGCAACATACAGAACCGTCGCGTTGAACCTTGCCGGGAAGAGCTTGCGCGTTTTGCCGAACAGCTTCACGCTCCCCTTGCCCTTTGCCGCGCGATTGGCCAGCAGCGCAACTGCCGCCAGAACCAGCGCCACGACAATGGCGATGATCGCCGTTCTCGCGTTCATGCCGAGCCCCTTGGAGTAGAAATAGAAGCTGAAGCCCGCGAACACCGCTGCCAGCGAGAAGCAGAAAAATTCGCTCTGGTACAGGCAGAAGATGATGTAAAGACCATAGACCGCCGCATGCAGCATGTAAAGCGCCGTCGCGTGCTCCGTCCAGAAGTAGCGAAGGTCGAGCGCCGTCAGGCAGGCCAGCAGCGAGAGCGCGAAGAGATACGGAAATACCTTCCGGATTGCCTTGCTGCGCAGGGCGATGAACGCTGCGATGCAGACCACGCACAAAGCGGCGCAGATTTTCCAGACCGTCTCGCTTGCGTTATAGACAACGTCAAACGAGCTTCCCGTCGCGTACACATTCAGCACGCGTCCCAGCGCGATCAGCGACAAAACCAGCAGCACAAACGCCGCGCCGACTTTATAGACCGTCAGGTCGTTCGTATTCTGATTGACAGTGGACTTCTTATTCTTTCCCATGACTTCCATCCTTTTCATCTGCACTCCGGTCAAGCGCGCCCGACGCATACAAAACGGCGGTAAGCGCACAAAGCGGCGCCGTCTCGCAGCGCAAAATCCGCGGCCCGAGTGAGCAAATCTTCATTTGATTTTCTGCGGCCAGCGCGACCTCCTCCTCGGAAAATCCGCCCTCCGGCCCTGTCATAATGCTGACGCTTTGAAACCCGCCCGCCTGCAGGCAGGCTCTGAGCGAAAGCGTCCGCTCGTTTTCATACGGAAAAAGCGCCAGATCGCATCCGGCCGCCTCTAAAACCGCCTCGCGGAACGAACTGAGCGTTCGCACCTGCGGGATCCTTCCGCGCCCGGACTGCTCGGCGGCCGAGGCCGCGATCTTCTGCCAGCGCTCGAGCTTTTTGGAAAGCGATTTTTCATCCGGCCTTGCCACGCACCGGCTCGACGGAAACGCGATGATCTCGCCTGCGCCAAGCTCCGTCGCCTTCTGAATGACATGCTCAAGCTTTTCGGCCTTCGCAAACGCCATATAGACCCTGCAAAAAACCGGTGGCTCCGCAGATGACGGCTCCTCGTGCTGCACGACCAGCGAAATCTGCCCGGGGGCGACGTCGCTCACCGTACACTGAAAATCCGTCCCCTTCGCGTCGCAGACCGTAACGCGCTCGCCGGCCTTCACACGAAGTACCCTGGCATGCGCCGCATTCTCTCCGCGCAGAACCAGAAACCTCGCGCCCGGCGCGGCCTCGGGAACAAAAAACCTTGGCATCGCGCCTTCCTGCCTTTCCCATAGACGATCATTTTGTATTATAGCAGAATCTTGCTCGATGCGCAAGAGAAAATGTCATCCAGAATAAAAAGTTCAAAAATTTCAGTTGACAAATCGACATCTGGAGGTTATAATAACTGAGCATTGAGGATGCAATGCGAGAGTGCTGGAATAGGTAGACAGGCACGTTTGAGGTGCGTGTGGCAACAGTCGTGTGAGTTCAAGT
>CAKUNY010000147.1 GCA_934668605.1 uncultured Oscillospiraceae bacterium
ACCCGCGTCCCCAGCTTGGAAGGCTGGTGCCCTGGCCGTTGTGCTACACCCGCAGGCGCACTGACATAATCAGCCTGAAAATAATAACATGGATACCCTGATCTGTCAAGTATCTTTTCCGTTTTTCCGCAGAAAATCTTTTCGGCAGGACGCACGGGGACTCTGGCCGAACTGCTTGCGGTAGGCGCGGGAAAACGCGGAGTAATCGCCGAAGCCGCTCTGGCATGCAGCCTCCATCATCGGCATCCCGGCCAGAATTTTCTCCCGCGCCAGCATCAGCCGCTTGCCGGTCAGGTATGCGTGGATCGTGTAGCCTGTCTGCGCGTGGAAGCGGCGCATCATGTGGTACTTGCTGATATAAAACCGCGCGGCTAAGTCGTCGATCGACACCGGCTCTGTCAGGTGCCCGGCCAGGTATTGCAGAATTGCCGTGATCTTCTCGTCTGCCGCGCTCTCGCTCGCAAACGGCAGCGCCTGCTCCTGCATGCCGCGCGTCAGGCCAATGAGAACCTGCGCGACCAGCGCCTGCTCGAGCATCGTCTGGCCGAAGCCGGGGCATGCGATCGCCCGCTCCAGCGCAAACAGCGGCTCGAGCATTTCCCCATTGCGCGCGCCCGTGCGGACAACAAAGCGAAACTCCTCCGCCGCCTGCAAAAAGCACGTCTCCAGCGGCGCTTCCTGCGTGCCGGCGCTTCGCAGATACTCCGGTGAAAGGTACAGCAGCATCCGGTCATACGCCGCCCCGGGCTCTACCTCCGGCCTGTGGACGCAGCCCTGCGGCACGAGGATCAGATCGCCCGGCTCGAGCGCGTAGCTTCGTCCTTCGATGCCGTAGCGGATGGCGTCTCCTCCAAGATAGACACAGAGCTTGTGAAACGCGTGGTAGTGCCAGCCGACCGCTTCCGTCATGCAGGACGTCAGGTGAAACAGCCGAAAGTCCTCGCGAAGATATCCGCGCTTTTCATATCCCGGCTGCTCCATGCTTCGTCCCTCCCCTTTCATTTTCCCCATTTTATCACAAGCCAAAGCCCTTGACAACCGCACGCGGCAAAAACTGCGGCTTGACTTTTCCGCCGCCCCTCGCTTATGATAGAGTACAATCTATCAGAAATGAGGTTTTATTTTGTGTAAACTCTGCCGCTCGCTGGGGCTAAGTGGGAAGAATTCTCTGATTTCCGTTTTCGGAAGCGCTTTTCTCGCCTTTGGGCTCTACAACGTGCATGCGCTCTCCGGGGTCACGGAGGGCGGCGTCCTCGGTCTGACGCTGCTGCTCGATCATTGGTTCTCGATCTCCCCTTCCGTTTCGGGCGCGATTTTGAACGTGCTGTGCTACGGCCTCGGCTGGAAGCTGCTCGGAAAAAGCTTTCTTGCCTATTCGTTTCTCTCGACGGTGAGCTTTTCTTTGAGCTATAAGCTCTACGAGCAGTTTCCCCCGCTCTGGCCGGAAATTGCAAATTACCCGCTTCTGGCCGCTTTTATTGGCGCGATCTTCGTCGGCGTGGGCGCGGGCGTGTGCGTGCGGGCGGGCGGCGCGCCGGGTGGAGACGACGCTCTGGCCATGAGCGTATCGCACCTCACCGGTTGGAGCATTGAAAAGGTCTATCTGCTGTCCGACCTCATCGTGCTGCTGCTTTCTCTCAGCTACATTCCCGTGCGGCGCATCGGCTTTTCGCTTCTCACCGTCATCCTCTCCGGCCAGATCATCGGCCTCATTCAGAAAATCCCCGGCAAAAAAGCAGCCGCGCAGGACGCGGAACCCACTTGACATTTGCCGCCTCTGCCCTTATAATCCCCTCGTTCGTCGGAGGGCGGACTGTACGTAAGAGACGGTCACCGGATAAGACGCAGGCTGAAACGCCTGTTTCTTGTCCGGTGTTTTTTTGCGTTACTTATCACATTCGAAGGAGGATACCACGATGGATCTTTTGACCGGAGACATCCGGAAGCTTTACTTCAAATTTCTGTCCGCCGCGTTTGGCAGCGCGCTCATCTCCAGCATCTACGGCATGGTGGATATGGCGATGGTCGGGCAGTATCAGGGGCCTGACGGAGCGGCGGCACTGGCCGTTGTCGCGCCGGTGTGGAACATCATCTATTCTCTGGGGCTTCTGACCGGCATCGGCGGAAGCGTCCTGTTCAGCGCCCGCCGGGGACGCGGGCAGGCAAGCGGCGAAGAGAACCAGTACTTTACCGCCGCCGTCATCGGTTCCGGCATTCTCGGACTGCTTGCCTGGGCATGGATTTTGCTCTTTGAGCGCGAGGTGCTGCTGTTTTTCGGCGCGGACGAGACGCTTCTGCCGCTCGCGCAAAGCTACCTCAAACCGGTTTCCTGCGTGTTCCCGGTGTTTTTGCTGAGTCAGCTTGTCTCGAGCTTTCTTCGAAACGACAATCGCCCCGGCCTTGCCACGGCGGCAGTGCTCACCGGCGGCATTTTCAACGTCTTCGGCGACTGGTTCTGTGTGTTCGCGCTCGACTTGGGCGTGTTCGGTGCGGGACTGGCCACGGCCATCGGCGCAGTCGTGTCCATGCTCGTCATGTGCTCGCACTTTTTAAGCAAAAAATGCACGCTGCGGCTCGTTCCCGTGCAAAAACTTTTCAAAAAGCTCGGAGAAATTGCCGTCACCGGCTTTTCGAGCTTTTTTGTCGACGTCGCTATGGGCATTCTCACGGTGCTCTTTAACCGGCAGGTCATGAAATACCTCGGCTCCGACGCGCTCGCGGTCTATGCGGCCGTTATCAACATCTCGACCTTTGTCCAGTGCTGCGCCTACAGCGTCGGGCAGGCCGCGCAGCCGATCATCTCCACAAACTTCGGCGCAGGAAACGCCGGGCGCATCCGGAAAACCCTCTATCTTGCGCTCGGAACGTCGATGGCCTTCGCCGCCTTCTGGACGGGGCTGAGTGAGCTCGCGCCGGGGCTTTACATCCATATTTTCATGCGCCCGACGAACGCCATTCTCGCCATCGCCCCCTCGATCATCCGGCGCTACAGCGTGTCGTTCGTGCTCCTGCCCGTAAACATTTTCTCAACGTATTATTTTCAGTCCATTCTCCGCCCGAAGGACTCGTTCATTGTCTCGATCGCGCGCGGCCTCGTCGTAAGCGGGCTTCTTATTTTCGCGCTTCCGGCCTTGTTCACGCCCGAGAGCATCTGGTGGGCAATGCCGCTGACGGAGCTTGTGACGTTTCTTTACGCAGGCCTTGCCATGCGCCGCGACACACGCGCGCTATCTCAAAATTGACATTTGCGCCTTTGGAAATCTGTGATAAACTAGGGTGTATTCTTTCAACTCCCAACGCATATTATAGTGTATAATACAGGAGGCTCTTTTCATGGCTGCCAATACGAATCCGCAATTGCAGACACAGATCATTTACTCTGTTTACGTCCGGAACCACACGCCGGAGGGTACCTTCCGCGCGGTCATCCCGGATCTGGACCGCATCCGCGCGCTGGGAACGGATATTATCTGGTTCCTTCCCATTCATCCCATCGGCGTTGCGGGCAAAAAAGGTACGCTCGGCTGCCCGTATGCCAACCGCGACTACCGAAGCGTCAACCCCGCCTACGGCACGATGGACGATTTCAAAGCGCTCGTTTCGGAAATTCACGCGCGCGGGATGAAATGTATGATCGACGTCGTATATAACCACACGTCCCCGGACTCGACACTTTATCACGAGCACCCGGAATTTTTCTATCGCGGCGCGGACGGGAAACCCGGCAACAAAATGGGCGACTGGTCGGATGTGATCGACCTCGACTATCACAACCCGGAGCTCTGGGCGTATCAGATCGAGAGCTTAAAATTCTGGGCTGGTATCGTCGACGGCTTCCGGTGCGATGTGGCGTCGTTTGTGCCGCTGGCATTCTGGAAGGCTGCGCGCAAGGCGGTCAGCGAGGCGAACCCGGACTGCATCTGGCTGGCAGAAACCGTCCATCAGAGCTTCGGCTGCCTGGCAAGAGCCAACGGCGTGCCGTCCGAGCTCGACTATGACATGTATGAAGCGTTCGACATGGAGTATGAATACGACATCCGCGAGGCGTTTGACAAGTATCTGCAAGGCAGCATCGTCCTCAGCCACTATCTTGACATGCTGAACTTCCAGGAGGCCATCTACCCCGCGAATTACAACAAGCTCCGGTGCCTGGAAAACCACGACCAGCCGCGCATCTGCTCGTATGTGAAGGACGAACAGGCGCTCAGAAATTACACGGCGATGCTCTATTTCCTCAAGGGCACAACGCTTCTTTACGCCGGGCAGGAATTTGAAAATGACCACCTTCCGAGCCTCTTTGAAAAAGAGCCGATCGACCGCAATACCGGAAAAGACCTCACGCCGCTTCTGAAAACGCTCGCGAAGGTCAAACGTGCGCTCGGCGTCCCCGGCTATTTCCGCGCGGAGGCGGACGATGCAAACGACATTGCCGTCATGCAGCGCTCCGGTGATACCGGCCATTTTGTCGGCATTTTCAGCCTCAAGGGAAGAAGCGCGAGGGTAGCCGTTCCGGCCAGCGACGGCGTTTACGAGAACCTTCTGGACGCAAGCGCCGTCACCGTTTTAAACGGCGAGCTTTCCTGCGCGGGCGAGCCTATCATCTTCGGCGCACCGAAGAGAGACTAACAGCCTTCTGCATAAATTTTGTCAAATATCCTTGTATATTCTAACGAAAATCTTAACACAATACCCATTGTCACACCGTAATGATTGTGCTAAAATATGGCCGTCCAAGCGAGTGGTGGAGTCTGTCATAGGCCGCGTCACGCGTCCTATTCGTTTGGAAGCCGGATTTTTTCTGGTCGGTGCGCATGCATCCGGGACAGAGCCAGCTTGGTTCTGTCCCTTTTTTCAGGCAGACTCCGTTCAGATTTTTTCCCGTTTTTCTGAAAAGGAGGCGAACGACATGCCTGTGATTTTCTTTTTGATCGACGCGTTTTCGCGCATGCTCAAGCTCAGCCGCACCGGCCGCTTCATCTGAACCTGATTGGAAGGAAGCAGAACCATGAGAAAAACAAAAATCATCGCTACCATCGGCCCTGCCAGCAGTGACCCCAGCGTTTTTGCCGCCATGTGCAAGGCGGGTGTCAACGTCGCCCGCCTCAATTTTTCCCACGGCACGCACGAAGAGCAGCTTGCCAAAATTCGCATGATCCAGAAGGTGCGCGAGGA
>CAKUNY010000148.1 GCA_934668605.1 uncultured Oscillospiraceae bacterium
CCTCAAGATCATAGCCGACGGACATATTGAACACGAAGCCGTCGGGGTCGCCGAGGCCGTAGACCTTGGACAGAACCTTCAGTGCGCACCAGGCCTTGATGTACTCGTCGCGCGCCTGCGGAACCTCGAGCTCGGTCGACCATTCCTGGTTATAGCCCTCGTCGGCCGCCAGAATGCACGGACGCGGCACACACGCGGCAAGCTCCGCGCCGTCCATCTTCTGAACGGTCTTGACCTCAAAGAAGCGCGCGCCCGCCATGTAGGCTGCGATGATGTTCTGCGCCAGCTGGCTGTTGGGGCCTGCGGCGGGACCAAACGGGGTTTCAATGCGCTCGCCGAAGATGGGGAGCGTTTTGCCGGCTGCGTAGTAGGGGGTATGCACGCCGAAGATCTCGCCTTCGCGCGCGTATTCGGTGACGATCCAGTTCATCAAAGACTTAAACGGAATCGGATACATTTTTTCAGACATGAAATTGCCTCCTTCGTTGAAAATGGGTTGCAATTGTCTTCTTATTTAAGAAAGAAGATCGAAATGGTACGTAGGGGTCGATGCCCACATCGACCCATTGGGCAGTTCGTATTCGCCGCAGAGCTCCGCATTTTGCGAGTGCGACCCGCGCGGGACGATGTGGGCATCGTCCCCTACGGCGAATATCGATAGATTTTGATAGATTAGTACTCTCTGTGGTTCAGCTCGCCCCAGAGCTTCTTGGCGGCCTCGAGGATGTGCGCATTTTCGGCTTCCTCGTCGATGCCGATGAGCTCGCGATCCTTCATGAGGATCTTGCCGCCCGCGATCGTTGTGCGGCAGAGCTTGCCGGTCATGCCGAACAGAATGTGGCCGTCGATGTTTTCGTCCGAGAACGGAGTGAAGGGCTTGTAGTCCATGACGATCATGTCGGCGGCGGCGCCGGCCTTGAGAACGCCGAGCTCGTCCGGGAAGTACTTCGCGCCAATTTTGGCGTTGTTCTTAAAGAGCATGTCGGTCACTTCGCACCACGCGACATTCGGCAGGCAGGCGTTGAGTCTCTGGACGCAGAGCGCAGCCTTCAAAGACTCGATCATGTCGTTCGTCCATGCATCCGTGCCAAGACCGAGCAGAATGCCGTTCTTGCTCAAGGGCAGCACCGGGCAGACGCCGACCGCGTTCGACATGTTGGATTCGGGGTTGTTGACGACCATCGTGCCGGTGTCCTTAATGAGCTCGATTTCCGCCGGGTTCACATGGATGCAGTGGCCCAGGATGGTCTTTTCGCCCAGGATGCCGTGGTCCTGCAGGCGCTGGACGGGGCGGCGGCCATAGTTCTGCAGGCTGTCATACACATCGTTCATGCCCTCGGAGACGTGGATGTGATAGCCGGTGCGGCCATTGTTCGCTTCGACCATGCGGTCAAAGGTCTTGTCGGAGATGGTAAAGAGGGCGTGCCCGCCGAACATGGCAGCGAGCATCGGATCCTTGTGCTCCTGACAGTAGGTGATCCAGTCGGCATTTTCCTTCACGGCCTGGATGCTCTTTTCTTCGCCGTCGCGGTCAGAGACCTCGTAGCACAGACACGAGCGGATACCGAACTTCTTGGCGCTCTCGCCGATCTGGAACAGAGAGCCCGGGATCTCGCAGAACGACGCGTGATGATCGAAGATCGTCGTAACGCCCTGCTTGATGCAGTCGATGTAGAGTGCGTCCGCAGAAGCTCTTGTGCCCTCGAGCGTCAGCTTGCGGTCCATTGCCCACCACGTGCCGTCGAGCACCTCATAGAAGGTAGTGGGGTTGTTGCCGACGATCGAAAGGCCACGGGCGAGGGCGGAATAGATGTGGGTGTGGGCGTTGATGAACGCGGGCATGATGACGTTGCCCTTTGCGTCGATGATCTCGGCCTGCGGGTATTTCGCGCGCAGCGCTGCTTCTTCGCCGACTTCTACGATCTTCGTGCCTTCAAAGACGACACCGCCTTTTTCGTAGTAGCCTTTTGCGTTGGGATCTCTGGTAATCAGACGACCGTTTGTGAGTAAATACATACTGATTCCTCCTTGTTTTGATGCGTTCACCCGGAATTTGGATATGAAAAAGTGCTTCAGGCGAAATACCTGAAACACTCAACCAGATCAGCCGAGTGATAGTTGCAGCCCGTGTGCGAAACACTTCCTTACAGCTACCAATCTTAGATTGTATGCAGACAACACTTCATATGCTGCCTTGTTGTCTTCATTATAAATGCCTCATAAAAATTTTTCAAGCGTCATGAAAAAAATTCTGCCCGCCAAATCCTACAAACTTCGGCTGCCATTTTTGAGCAACTTGCGGAAAGGCGGCGCGTTGTTCGGCCATCGGGAATCGCCAAAAAGAAATCTGAAAATTTTCTCAAAAAAGGGCTTGCATTTTTAAAGCGCGTATGCTATTATACTTGAGCGCTGATGAGAGCGCGGTATGCGCCGGTAGCTCAGTTGGATAGAGTGACTGGCTACGAACCAGTAGGTCGGGGGTTCGAGTCCCTTCCGGCGTACCAAAACTCCGCAAGATTTTATCTTGCGGAGTTTTGTTTTGCGCCGTTCCAATCGCCCGGTATGATCGTGAGGAGCCGAAAATGGATTGACAATGGAAGATAACGGCGTATAATGAAAGTGTGAGGTGATATGAAATGCTGGATGAAAAAGATTTACAAGCCATTTCTCAGATCATGGATTCAAAAATCAAAGAATCCGAGCAGCGCATGAGTGCGAAAATTGAGGCGTCCGAGCAGCGCATGAGTGCGAAAATTGAGGCGTCCGAGCAGCGCATGAGCGCGAAAATCGAAGAATCCGCAAGTCAGACGCTGAAAGAGGCAATGCAGGGAGCTTCGGCGATGATGGAAGCATACTTTGAACCGAAATTCAATCTGCTATTCGAAAATCAGCAGACCATGCTGGAAACGCTCGCGCCGAAGAGCCGGGTAGATGAGCTGGAGGAAGAGGTCGCATTTCTGCGCTCGGTCATTCGCCAGCACAGCCGGGAGATCGAAGCATTGAAGCACGCGTGATAAGCCGTAGGGATTGTTCCCTGCGGCTTTTCGATATAAAAAGGAACCTCCGAGGATCGAAGGCTCCTTTTTTGCATTCTTATTGCGCCTCGCGCCATTTGCGGCAGCGGCGGGCTTTTCTGCGCCTTGTGACGGCGGCGGAGATGAGGAAGAAGGCGATGACGGCGGCAACTGCGGCGATGGTCAAGGCGAGATAGAGTGTCGTGTTCGCGCCCTCCGTTTTGACCGAAAGCCACAGATCGTTCATCGTCTGTGTTGCCGCAATGCCGAGCTCTGCAAACGATTCGCTGCGCGCGAGCGTCTCGTCGTCGGGATAGGAGACAGGACTGGAAATGACATCCTCGTCCATGTACTCCTTCGCAGCTGTTTCCGGCGTGGAGTAGCCGATATAATCGAGGTTCGCGGCCGAGACGTCCGGGCGGCAGAGAAAGTTGATGAACGCCTCTGCGCCTTCTTTGTTCTGGCAGCCCCTGGGGATGCACATGGCGTCAATAAAGATATTAAAGCCCTCGTCCGGGAAGCTAAAGGCAAGATCGGGGTTTTCTTCGACCATCGTCAGATAGTCGCCCGCATAATAGGGAGCAGCCCACGCCTCGCCACGCTCGAGCTTGTCGAAAATCTGATCCATGACGTAGGCCTGCAAAACGGGCTTCTGCGTGGCAAGAAGATCGGCGGCGTTTTTGAGCTCCTGCGCGTCTTCGGTATTGTAGCTGTATCCCAGCATCGACTCGGCGATGGCAAACGCATCTCTGGGATTATCGAACATGAGAAGCTTGCCAGCGTATTTGCTGTTCCAGAGGCAGCTCCAGCTCTTTGCGTCCTCTTCGGAAACATACTGCGTGTTGTAGATCAGGCCGACCGTGCCCCAGGTGTAAGGGACAGAGTATTTGTTTTCCGGGTCATAGGCCTGATCGCGGAATGCCTCGTCGACGTACTCGTAGTTCGGAACGTTTTCAAAATCAATGGGCTCGAGCATATCCTCGGAGATGAGCTTTGCGATCATGTAGTCCGAGGGGATGATCACGTCATACGACGTGCCGCCGGTTTTGAGCTTCGTGTACATCGACTCGTTGGAGTCAAACGTCAGATAGTTGACCTTGATGCCGGTTTCCGCTTCAAATTCCTTGATGACATCCATACTCTCGTCCGTGCCGTCGGAGATATACTGGCCCCAGTTGTAGACCGTGATCTCATTCTGGGCGGCAAACGCCGTTGTGGGAAGGAGCGACACGAGCAGAAGCGCGAGCATCACGATAGACAGCAGTCTCTTTTTCATCCGCGAGCCCTCCTTTGCATGCCGCGCTGGACGCGCTTTTCACTGCGCGCCTGGAGAAGATTCATAACGACCATCAGAAGCAGGATCACTGCGAACATCAGCGTAAAGAGCGCGTAGATCTTCGGCTGGATTGGCTTTTTGGTGTAGTTATAAATTTCGACGGGAAGCGTGATGAAGCTCGAGCCTGTTACGAAGTAGGAGATCACGAAGTCGTCCAGACTCATCGTGAACGCCATCAGAGCGCCGGAAATAATGCCGGGCATGATCTCGTGAATGACGACCTTCGTGAACGCCTGAAACGGCGTGCAGCCGAGATCCAGCGCCGCCTCTTCGAGGTCTGGATCCATCTGCTGGAGCTTCGGCATGACGTTGAGAATCACGTAGGGGAGGTTGAACGTGATGTGCGCGATGAGAAGCGTCCAGAAGCCTAAAATCGAGTTGATTTTCAGCATTGTTCCCGTAAACGCGAACAAAAGCGCCAGCGCAACGCCGGTGACGATATCGGGGTTTGTCATCGGGATGTTCGTGAGCGTCATGACAGCTTTGCGCATGCGGCCTTTCATCGAGTGGATGCCGACGGCTGCCATCGTGCCGAAAAACGTCGCGATGAGGCTGGACAGGATCGCGATGATCAGAGAGTTCCTGAGAAGCGTCAGAAGCGTTTCGTCGCGGAAGAGATTTGCGTACTGCCGGAAGGTAAAGCCCTTGAAGGTCGCAATGTCGAGGCCTTCATTGAACGAGGCTACGGCCAGAACGATCATCGGGATATAGAGGAAGATGAAGACCAGAACGGTCACTGTGCGGTTAAAATGCTTCATACCTTCGCCATGACCTCCTCTTCATCGGTTTCTC
>CAKUNY010000149.1 GCA_934668605.1 uncultured Oscillospiraceae bacterium
GGAGCAAGAATCATGAGAAAGCTTTTTTGCAAGAACGACGCTGCCGATTTTGAAGATCTGCCCGCGTTCAACGAGGAGAAGGTCAGCCTGACGATGATCGTTGCAGGTATCTGCGCGGCGGTTGTCGCGGTCGCGGCCATCACGGCGACGATCGTCTGCCTGCTCCGCAGAAACAAGGACTGAGTTTCTAATCAAATCAAATACCCCAGACCCGGAGAAGCGTTTTTCGTCGGGTCTGGGGTTTTATTGCTTTTTGAAGATGTCGTCACTCGTCCCAGCCGTCGACGCGCTTGCCGCAGAAGGGGCAGTAGGGATCTTTATGCGTCCACGGCCGCAGCTGATGGCCGCAGTGCGGGCACTTGTTATATAAAAAGTGCGGAATGAGCCCGGAGAGCGAAATGACCATGCCGGCCCATAACAGGGCTTCACCAAAGAGATATGAAGAAAACATGACAAGAGCGCCGAGGATGATCAGAATATCCCGAAGCCGCTGCGCCTGTTCCGGTTTCATGAAAAAGACTCCTTTATCAAAATGGCCCGTTTTGGTTGCACTTCCATTTTACAGAAAACTTCAAAAAATTGCAAGCCCGGAGAGCAGGAATGCTTTCCGGGCTTGCTTTTTGTTATTCGAGTTCGAACGCACCAGTATAGAGCTGGTAGTACGTGCCCTTTTTGGCAATCAGATCGTCGTGTGTGCCGCGCTCGATGATGCGGCCATGATCGAGAACCATGATCGCGTCCGAGTTCTGGACCGTGGAGAGCCGGTGCGCGATGACGAAGACCGTGCGGCCTTTCATGAGAGCGTCCATACCGCGCTGGACGAGCGCTTCGGTTCTGGTGTCGATGGAGGATGTCGCTTCGTCAAGAATCATGACCGGGGGATCAGCTACCGCGGCTCTTGCGATGGAAAGAAGCTGCCGCTGCCCCTGCGAGAGGTTCGCGCCGTTCGAGGTCAGCATTGTGTTGTAGCCCTCGGGAAGACGAGTGATGAAGTCGTGCGCGTTTGCAAGCTTCGCCGCCGCGATGCATTCCTCATCGGTTGCGTCCAACTTACCGTAGCGAATGTTCTCCATGACGGTTCCAGTGAAGAGGTTCACATCCTGAAGCACAATACCGAGCGAGTGCCGGAGGTCCGCCTTTTTGATGTGGTTGATGTTGATGCCGTCGTAGCGGATCTTGCCGTCGGCGATGTCGTAGAAGCGGTTAATGAGGTTTGTGATCGTAGTTTTGCCTGCGCCGGTCGCGCCGACGAAGGCGAGCTTCTGACCGGGCTCGGCGTAAAGGGACACGTTATGAAGCACCGTCTTATCCGGCACGTAGCCAAAGTCTACGTCAAAGAAGCGAACGTCGCCCTGTAGAAGCCGGTATTCCATTGTGCCGTCGTCCTTCTGGTGCTGCCATGCCCATTTGCCCGTGCGCTCCGAGCAGGGGACGATCGTGCCGTTTTCCTCGCGGCAGCGCGTGAGCGTGACGGTTCCTTCATCGCTTTCGGGCTGCTGATCAAGAAGCTCAAAGATACGTCCCGCGCCCGCAACGGCCATTGCGACGGCGTTCATCTGCTGGGAGACCTGCGAGACGTTTGCCGTAAACTGTTTGCACATGCCGAGGTACGACGCGACAACGGAGATGGAAAGCGGCGCGACAAGCGTTCCGTACATCACGAGATTCTGAATAGAGACGTTCGGAACCGAGCTTCCGAGCGTCACGAGAAGGCCGCCCGCGAACGCGGTGAGCACGTACAGAAGGTTACCGATGTTGTTCATGATCGGCATGAAGATGTTTGCAAAGCGGTTTGCCTCGCGTGTGTCGGCGAAGAGCTGGTCGTTGAGCTTGTCAAAATCGGCCTCCGCGGCCTGCTCATGGCAGAAGACCTTGACGACTTTCTGGCCGTTCATCATTTCCTCGATGAAGCCCTCGGCCTTGCCGAGAGAGTTCTGCTGGCGGACGAAGTATTTGGCGGATTTGCCGCCGATGTTCTTGGTCGCAAGCGTCATGCAGATGATGCCGAGAATGACGACCACCATCAGCGGCATGCTGTAATAGAGCATCATGCACACAACGCCGATGACGGTAAGCCCCGAGGCGATGAGGTTCGGAAGGCTCTGGGAAATGACCTGCCGCAGGGAATCGGTGTCGTTTGTGAAGCGGGACATGATATCGCCGCGCGGCGTGCGGTCAAAATAGGAGATCGGAAGGCGCTGCATGGTAGAGAACATGCGCTCGCGGGTCTTGTGCAAAAAGCCCTGCGTGACGTGCGCCATGAGCTGGGTGTAGACGGTCGTGAGGATGATATTCACGACGTAAAGCGCGGTCATGGTGACAAGTGCGTTTAAAAGCTTCGGCAAAATCGCGTCCCAGCCGGAACCCAGACCCTCTTCAATATAGCTCGTGATCGTCTCGATATACGCCGCAGGCGCGACGCCAATGAGAGCGGTCAGGACGATGCAGATGAGAACCACGGTCAGGTGTACCGGGTAATCGCGGAAGACCTGCTTCATGAGCCTGCCGAGCACCTTAAAATCCATTTTGCCGCGGCCTGCGCCGATGGGCGCTTTTCCGTGAGGACCTCTGTTAGCCATTGTCTTCACCTCCTGCCTTGTTCTGCGAGGCATAGACCTCGCGGTAGATATCGCTGGTTTGCAGAAGCTCCTCGTGCGTGCCGCTGGCGTCGATGCGGCCGTTTTCCATGACGAGGATCAGATCCGCGTCCTGCACGGAGGAAATGCGCTGGGCGATGATGAATTTCGTTGTACCCGGGATCTCCTCGCGCATGGCCTGCCGGATGAGCGCGTCGGTTTTCGTGTCGACGGCGGAGGTCGAGTCGTCCATGATCAGGATCTTCGGCTTCTTGAGAAGCGCCCGCGCGATGCAAAGCCGCTGCTTCTGGCCGCCGGAGACGTTCGTGCCGCCCTGCTCGATATAGGTGTCGTATTTGTCGGGGAAGGTCTGGATGAACTCATCGGCCTGCGCGAGCTTGCAGACGCGAATCAAATCGTCGTCCGTCGCGTTTTCATCGCCCCAGCGAAGATTTTCCTTGATCGTGCCGGAGAAAAGGACGTTCTTTTGCAGCACCACGGAGACCTGATTGCGAAGGCTCTCCAGATCGTAGTCGCGCACGTCGATGCCGCCGACACGAACCGTGCCCTGCGTCGCGTCATACAGGCGCGAGATGAGCTGAATGAGGCTCGTCTTCGAAGAGCCTGTGCCGCCGATGATACCGACGGTCTGGCCGGGCTTGATGTGAAGGTTGATGTTTTCCAGCGCCATGCGGTCTGCCTTCGCAGAATATTTGAAGCTGACGTTTTCAAAATCCACGCTGCCGTTCGGTACCTCATAGATGGGGTTGGCCGGGTTATGAAGGTCGCTTTCCTCGTCGAGCACCTCGCAGATACGCTTGGCAGAAGCCGAAGCCATCGTCAGCATGACGAAGACCATCGAGAGCATCATCAGTCCCATCAGGATCTGCATGGAGTAGGTGATCATGCTCGCAAGCGAGCCGACGTTCAAATACGTGCCGCCGGACTGGACGATGAGCTTTGCCGCGAAGTAGCTGATCAAAATCCGGCAGACGGAGATGCAGAACTGCATGAGAGGGTTGTTGAGAGCGAGAATTTTTTCCGCCTTCAGGAAGTCTTTGCGCACGTCGTCCGATTCCGCGGTAAATTTCTGCGTTTCATAGTCCTCGCGCACGAAGCTCTTGACCACGCGCATGGCCTGCACGTTCTCCTGCACGGAGTTATTGAGCCGGTCGTACTTTTTGAACACGGCCTTGAAAAGCGGCATTGCCGTCGAGGCCATCCAGTAAAGCGCCAGACCGAGAACCGGGATGATGCCCGCGAAGATGAAGGCCAGCTGCTTGCCGACGCGGATGGACATCACGGTCGCGAAGATCAGCATCATGGGGGCGCGGATGGCCATACGGATCATCATCATGAACGCCTGCTGGATGTTCGAGACGTCGGTGGTCAGTCGCGTGACGAGAGAAGAGGTCGAAAAACGGTCGATGTTCGCGAACGAGAAGTCCTGTACCTTATAGTAAAGGTCGTGCCGCAGATTCTGGGCAAAGCCGGACGCCGCCGACGCGCAGAACCAGCCCGAGGCCGCGCCGCACGCCAGAGACAGCATCGCGACGAGAAACAGCTTGAGGCCGAAGCTCAGAATCACGTTCATCGCGCAGCCGTCCTGAATGGCGTTGATGAGCCCGGCGGTGAGAAGCGGAATGGCGCATTCGCACGAGACCTCGCCCAGCATGAAAACAGGCGTGAGGATCGTGTCGCGCTTGTATTGCCGGATGCATACGGCAAGCTTTTTGATCATGGTTTGCAGTCCTCCTTGCAGGGTGTGTAATTGAGAGAAACGTTGAGATTTTCGGCCGCGCGGTCAAGAAGACACACGAGCGTTTCCACGTCCTCCGCGCTCATACCGGCGGTCATGGCCTGCTCCATCGACAGAATGTGGCGGTAAATTTCCTCCTGACATTCCAGCCCGCGCTTTGTCAGCGCCACGCGCTTATAGCGCCGGTCGTCGGGGTCGGGCGTGCAGGTGAGAAAGCCCTTGGCTTCCAACCGCTGCAAAAGCCCCGAGACGGTGGGGTGGGTGAGATTGAAGCGGCGCTCGATGTCCTTGGGGTAGACGACGGCGTCCTGCCGCTCGGCCAGAAAGCGCAGAATGAACGACTGCTGGCCGGTCAGATCGAGGTCCAGCAGCTTTCGGTCAATCTCCTGCCGGATGGCCTGCGAGAGGATGCGGATGCGGTGACCGAGATGGTTTGTTCCATGCACGGGGTATCCCTCCATAAAAATGTAGCATACTACATATATTACGTAGTATGCTACATTTTATCAGATTTTTTAGAAAACGCAAGCCGTAAGGGTGCACAAAGGATTTTGTGAAATCCCGCCGGATTTGTGCAACCTACCGAAGCAGCCGCAGCAGCGCCGAGAGCTTCAGCGTCCCGCGCTCAAATACCCGCGAAAGCAGCCGCAGGTTTTCCTCCGAATGCTCGACCTCCTTGCTGTAGAGGCCGGAAAGGCGCATAAGCGTCGGTAAGTCCTTGTTTTCCTGCGCGGAAAAGAGGGCGGCGATGCAAAGAACGTGGAAAACGCAGCTTTCCACGCGCGAAAGAAGCTTCCCGTCGAC